>NZ_JBLYNS010000008.1:0-87051 GCF_049310205.1 Endozoicomonas sp. ALC013
GAAGTGGGTGTCCACTGCTTCAATATTGAATCAGAACAGGAGCTGGAGCGTATTCAGGAAGAAGCGCTGGCGATGAATCAAGTGGCCCGCATCTCCCTGCGGGTCAATCCGGATGTGGATGCCCGGACTCACCCCTATATCTCCACTGGCCTGAAAGATAATAAGTTCGGCATTGATATTAACCGGGCTCCTGCGGTTTATGCCCGGGCTGCTGAATTGAGCAATATTGAGGTGGTGGGTGTTGATTGCCATATCGGTTCCCAGCTGACCACCACCGAGCCTTTCCTGGATGCGCTGGATCGTCTGTTGCTGTTAATGGATCAGTTGCAGGCTCAGGGGATTCATTTGCAGCATCTGGATATTGGCGGTGGCCTGGGGGTTCAGTATCAGGATGAGACGATTCCCTCACCTGCCGATTATCTGGTGTCGGTCAAACAGCGCCTTGTTGAGCGGGGCTATGGTGATGTGATGCTGGTGGTGGAGCCGGGCCGGTCTATTGCTGCCCAGGCGGGTATCCTGCTGACCCGCGTTGAGTTGATCAAGGCGACTGAGCAGAAGCATTTTGCCATTGTCGATGGAGCCATGAATGACCTGTTGAGACCGTCCATCTACAGTGCCTGGCATACTATTGCCAATACGGCGCAGCACGCGGATGTGGATAGTCAGGTGTATGATATTGTCGGGCCTGTTTGTGAAAGTGGCGACTTTCTGGGCAAAGCACGGAATCTGGCCATCCGGGAAGGTGATCTGCTGGCGGTGTATTCGGCGGGTGCCTACGGTTTTGTCATGAGCTCCAACTACAATACCCGCAATCGTGCCGCAGAAATCATGGTTGATGGTACTCAATCTTATGTGATCCGTCGCCGGGAAACCGTTGCCGAGCAGTTTGCCTCAGAAAGCCTGCTGCCGTCGTAAAGTATCAGGAAAGAATGAACTATATGTTGCTACATTTCACCAAGATGCATGGGCTGGGTAACGACTTTATGGTGGTCGATATGGTGTCCCAGAATCTGCGCCTGCCGCCGGAAAAAATCCGCCGCCTGGCGGACCGGCGGTTTGGGATCGGCTTTGACCAGTTGCTGCTGGTTGAACCCCCGACCAATCCTGATATGGATTTTCGCTACCGCATCTTTAATGCCGATGGCAGTGAAGTGGAGCAGTGTGGCAATGGGGCCCGTTGTTTCGCCCGTTTCGTCCGGGACAAAAAGCTGATCGGCAGAGACCGGATCCGGGTACAAACCGCCGGGGGCAACATTGAGCTGACGATTCAGAGCAATGGCGAGGTTTGCGTGGATATGGGGATGCCGAGGCTGGACCCTGAACAGGTGCCGTTTAATGCGCAGCAGCGTTCAGTGACCTATCCCCTGATGGTTGATGGCCAGGTTATCGAGGTTTCGGCCGTGTCCATGGGCAATCCCCACTGCGTTTATCGGGTGGCTGATGTGCACAGGGCACCCGTGGACACCTGGGGGCCGATGATTGAAGCCCATCCGGACTTTCCCCGGAAATGCAATGCCGGATTTATGCAGGTCCTCAGTACCGATGAAATTAACCTGCGGGTATTTGAGCGCGGCGTTGGTGAAACCCTCGCCTGTGGCACCGGTGCCTGTGCCGCTGTGGTGGCAGGACGCCTGCAAGGTTTGCTGGGCGATACCGTTAAAGTGAACTTGCCCGGGGGTAGCCTGTCTATTTATTGGCCGGGAGAGGGCAGTCCGGTTATGATGACAGGCGCAGCAACCCGGGTTTATGAAGGATACACCCGGCTATAAATCCGCTAAGGGCCAGAGACCATGACCGAACAGATCGTCGAAACAGACAGGGAGCAGCAGGAAACGCCGAATCAGCCGAAAGCTCTGAAACCCAGGCAGGTTGCCAACTTTCTGAAAGAGCATCCTGATTTTTTTGTGGGCCGTGACGATCTGCTGCTGGATCTGACCCTGCCTCATCAGCGTGGGGATGCGATCTCGCTGGTTGAGCGTCAGGTGGCGTTGCTGCGGGAACGGGCCCTGGATTACCGGCATCAGCTGGTCCGTCTGGCGGACAATGCCAAAGCCAATGAAAAGCTGTTTGAGCGTATGCGGCTGCTGGTATTGGCCCTGCTGGAGAGCAGGGATCTGGAACAGCTGGTGGAGGTGATCGGTGACAGCCTTAACCATGAGTTTGGTATTGAATTCCATTCGCTGATTCTGTTCAGTGACCAACCAATGAACCTGCCCGTCAGGATTGAACATACCGACGTGGTGGTGGAAGCCCTGGGTTCCATTATGACCAGTGGCAAAGCCATTTGTGGCCAGGTGACTCAGGCAGAGCTGGACTTCCTGTTTCAGGAGCAGGCCGAGCATGTTGGCTCGGTGGCCATTGCCCCTCTGAACTATGCCCTCAGTGAACCACAGCAGCTTGGGGTTCTGGCGCTGGGCAGTCAGGACAAACATCATTTCAAGGCCAGCATGGGCACCCTGTTTATCAGTTACCTGGGCGATATCCTGAGTCGAATTCTGGCTCGACAGCTGCATTCATGAACCACTCATCTTCCAATTCTCCGGTTAATAGCGGCCTGCAACAATCAATAGCGGCTTTTCTGGATTACCTCCGCTATGAAAAGCAGCACTCTCCCCATACGCTGTCGGCCTATCAGCGTGATCTTGCCCGTGTGATGCAGCAGGCTACCGCCAGTGATATTCAGGGGTGGGCAACGATTACCGAGAAGCAGTTAAAGCAGTGGCTGGGACTCTGGCACGAAGAGGGGTTATCCAGTCGCAGCCTGCAGCGGCTGATCTCATCACTTCGTCGTTTTTATCACTACCTGTTAACCCGGGGTGAGGTAACCAATAACCCGGCGCAACGGCTCCGGGCACCGAAAACCGGTCGGCCTCTGCCGGTGACGCTGGATGCCGACCAGGTCAATCATCTGTTGGATGACCCGCATGGTCAGGCGGAGGGTGATCCGCTGAAGTGCCGCGATCTGGCCATTCTGGAGCTCTTCTACTCGTCAGGTTTGCGTCTGGCCGAGCTGGCGGCACTGAATCTGGACAGCTTTTCCAATGGGTTTTCCCAGGTAAAAGTGCTTGGGAAACGCAGCAAAGAGCGGATGATCCCGGTGGGCAGCAAAGCCCGGCAGGCAATTCAACACTGGCTTACTTTTCGAGAACAGTTGGTTCGGGGAGAGAGTGGTAGCGCCCTGTTTCTGTCAAAGCTGGGCAGGCGCATCAGTACCCGACAGATTCAGAATCGTATCAGGGAATTTGCCCGGGAAGCGGGCATGCCGGTGGGGGTTCATCCCCACATGCTGAGGCATTCGTTTGCCAGCCACCTGCTGGAATCCAGCGGTGACCTGCGCTCAATTCAGGAACTGCTGGGGCACAGCGATATCTCCACCACACAAATCTATACCCATCTGGATTTTCAGCATCTGGCCACGGTGTATGATAAGGCTCACCCAAGGGCGAAGAAGAAAGACGACTGAATGCAAGAATTCCGGATGGTGAATTTGATTCAGGCTGATCCGGAACAGGCAGTTTTTAATGTTTCCAGCCGGACTATGGCATGGGAATTACCCGCTTTTTTGGCGTAATCCAGCGCAGTATTGCCAGAATTTCCGGATGAATTAAGATCAAAATCCAGCTCGCCTGCATGATCATACAAGTAATCGAATACGCTGTTGGCTTTATAATATGCGCATTGACGAAAAGCGAGGCCAAATTCTGACTTGCCGATACTGACGGTTATCTTTTGTTTAAGTCGTGAAGCAATCTCTGAGGCGTCGATTAAACGGATTAACTTAATATTATGTACTACCGTTTTAATATCCTGCATAGCTTTTACCGCTTTCTTATCACCCTTGATTTTCCGCTCAAAAAATTCAAGCTCATCATCTGAAATCGGGAGGTAATCATTACTCCCTGTAAAAGAAACAGAGTACTCTCCGCGTAACCCAAAGTTGAGAAAAATTCCTACAGGGGTTGTATTTAACCCATTACCCGGAATGATCTGATCATTAAAAGGATCGACAAAAATCAAATTTGGTAGTTTTTCCTGTAACAAGAAAAAAAAATCCGCAACATCCATGGCAATTCCAGGTCGCTTTTTATTTTCAACACCGTATTTAGCGGTAACGATATTCATTTGATCAAACAACCGCTCCATAGACTGGTTATCGGCAATTAGCAGCATACAATGTCCATCATGTGGAGTATCACTTTTGCGTCTGTTAGAAAAATGGAGCGCCCAGATAATATCAGCGGGAACACCTGCTTTTAACAAGTTTTTCCGGCACTGATAAACTTGGGAGCCACAATCACCAAAACCGTTTTTTGAAGAGAACTTGAAATATATATCGCTAGTTCTGATGTTGGATAGATCATGGTTTTGTCGAAATATTCCCTGTAAACACTGGTAGCCCAAATTCATTTTTTTCACTTGCCCGGTAACAAAAGGACCGCGATGCAATGTCATCCTTACCAGATCGATTGGCTTCAGGCTGGGATAATGTATGCTAAAGTCCGTGACGAGATGACTGTTTCCTACCACTTCACTGCGAGTTGCCGCAACGACATGGTTGAGAAACCGGGCATTTTCTGCGATATCCTCAACCCTGGTCGAAAAGCCACGCCAGCACGGAGCGTCAATACTTTTGGGACGATTTGACTGGGCTGCTTCCGATGTGGGCAATGGTAAACCATGAGCTGTTATCGAATCACTGCTTTGGGAGGCTGACGCTTGCATTGCTGTTGTTCCTTGCAAAAAAGTAACTGACTTCAAGCATTGGACAATTCAGATTGAAGGCCGTTCATCCGGAGGGTGACCGAGATTTACGGTTACCGCACAGGGCTGTCTATGCTCGGACAGCCTCAATGGAGTTTCCCGGACTTGATCGGCGGGTCCGGGTTAAGCCCGACCGTCTCATCAGGCCGGGCTGGCACCCATCAGAAAACAACCTGCCAGTGTCACCAGCAGACATAACAGTCAGCGCTTCAAGCTTTGTCTTTTAACAGATCCTGAACCTGAGTTTTCAGATTGGTGTCCAGGAGGTCGATCATCCGGCTGAGTATTAGAGCGATTTTATTCTTATCAAAACCGTCAAGCTCTACTTGTGGTAGATGATTATTTTGCTTGAGTGACTTCATATACCACATATAAGATTTTTCATTATCTGCCACAAAGCCCTCGCCACCATGCTTATACAGGGAGCCAAGGCATCTCATGGCCGTGGCATCCCCCAGCTCAGCGGCCTGCAGGTACAAGCCCTCCGCTGCGTACAAATCTACCGGAAAGTCCTTGCCGCCTTCCTGAAACATGCAGCCCAGATTGATCATGGCTGAAACAGACCCCAGCTTAACCGCCTGCTGGTACCAGTGCTTTGCTTTGTGCAGATCTGCCGGAAAGTCCTGGCCACCATACTGATACAGATAGCCCAGGTTGTTCATAGCTGCAGCATTCCCCAGCTCAGTCGCCTGCAGGTAGCAACTCTCTGCTTTGTGCAGATCTGCCGGAAAGTCCTTGCCACCCTGCTTATACAGGTAGCCCAGGTTGTTCATAGCTCGAGCACTTCCCAGTTTAGCCGCCTTCAGGTACCAACTCTCTGCTTTGCTCAGGTCTACCGGAAAGTCCTCGCCACCATACTGATGCAGGTAGCCCAGGTTGTTCATGGCTGAAGTATCCCCCAGCTCAGCCGCCTTCAGGTAGAAGCTCTCCGCTTTGCATAGATCTACAGGAATGCCCCCGTCACCATGTTGGTACAATTGCTCCAGGTTATTCAGGCCGATCGGGTCGGAGGATCCCTTGTCGGCCAGCAGCAGAGCAGCATCAAGGTGCTTGTTGTTAACGGCCCAGACCAGGGGAGTCTTCCCCGCAATCTGGCCTGCATCCGCGGACGCCCCCCGGTTCAGCAGGGCCCGGATGATCCTGATATTGCCCTCCTTTGCAGCGTTGACCATCCGGGTCTGCCAGTTCGGTGGCAGGGTCAGGATTTCCACCGTTACATTCTCAATTACTTGCCGCCCGTAAGGGCACTCCAGATTAGCTCCTGTCCACAGGGTAAGACAGTTAAGGTGGTACTTATGCCCGCAGGGACTGGCAATGCCAACGTGCTTGCCAGCAAACTCCGGATTCTTAGGTTGGTAGAGGTCATCATGGCACACTGGGCAGGTTGAGGGCTCAGTGGGTATCGCTACCGGTGTACCGGATGGAACACTGTTCATGTCAGGTACTTCCCTACGTTTTTTGGGGGGGCTACTCAGACCGTGTAGAACCCGAAAATACTCCGTAGAAAAGATAATTATCCCATTAAAAACTGACCAATCAGGAAGTAACCCACCAGTGTCACCAGCAGAATACCCATAATATTCAGGGCAAAGCCAGCCTTCATCATATCGGTTATTGCCAGTTTTCCTGAGCCAAAGACCACAGCGTTTGGCGGAGTCGCTACGGGCATCATAAAGGCAAAGCTGCAGGCAAGGGCCGCCGGTGCGGCCAGCATCACCGGGTCAATGCCCAGGGTCACACCCAGGGCACTCATCAATGGCAGGAAGCCGGCAGCCGTTGCGGTGTTGCTGGTCAGTGCGGTCAGGAAGGTGAACAGTCACCAAGAAAGCAACGACCAGCAGCACCGGCAGACCATTGGCAATCGTCATGGCTTCGGCCACCCAGCCGGCCAGACCGGTATTTTTGATCTGCGCTGCCAGAGTCAGAGCACCACCAAACAGCAGCAGAACACCCCATTCCCGGGCCTTTTCCCAGGACATGACATAAACACGCTTATCGTGCTTCACCGGAATGATGAACAGGCTGATGGTCGCGGCAATGGCAATAATGGTGTCAGAAAGACCGGGAATAAACGCCTTCAGATAGGGTCTCGTAATCCAGGAAATAGCGGTGATGGCAAAGATAATGGCAACCGTTATTTCGCCGCGACTCATTGGGCCCAGTACTTCCAGCTGCTCACGGAATACCGTTCTGGCCTCAGGGTTCTCTTCGGTGGACAGTTGGAAGCCAAAGCGGGTCAGCCTGACCCAGCATAAAACCGCCAAAGAACAGATAGATGGTTGGGTGTGCGTAGGGTGCCGTCACTTCCTTGATGCTGGCGATGCCCGGCAGTGGCACCAGTATCATTGGCAGCAATGAGGTCACAGGAATGGGAACTACCTCCGATACCCACCAGATCGCCATCATGGTTGCCACACCCACCATATACCAGGCCGATGGTTGCGCGGTTTTGGGATTTATCAACCTGGCACCCACTTTATCCAGGAACAAGCGGGAAGAACTTTTTGGGCTAAGCCTCAAGCGTTGTCGAGTGATTTGGATAATTTCCCTGCTATCGGGTTGATCAACCCGGTTTAACAAAAATAAACAAAGAATATCTGCAAATTGTCCGGCAGCCGTTATGCTTCGTAGTCGAAAATCCACTTGAATGCTGATAGGCGAGGTATAGCAGATCGTTATGGATTCGGTTATCAATCACACTGGATTACCCAATCTCTGTGGACAAGCGCCCGTTGATAAATCAACTCAAACGGATCCTGATGCAGAAACGTCCGGATCTCTGGGGCCTTATGAGGTTAGCCGTGTAGATGCAGATGAAGTGATAACATTTACCGGTTGTCTACCTGATAGGGAAATTACCATAGAAAAGGGCAGGGTTGTCGTGAAGATTCATCCTGCTTTGAATGTTGCTGCCCAGGACGAAGAAGGCAACAGCAAATCTTTCAGCATCAGATTCCACAGCTTACCCGTGAATCAGGCAGCCTCTAATGTGACAGAAGACGAGGTCAGAGAACACCTTGACTGGGATGGCTATGCTGCTTGCGCAAATTTGTACAACACCAGGCCAATATCAGTAAATACAGCCCGTGAATCTCAAATCTCCCGGGATTCGGGTGTTGATACCCATTCAGCCGCTCATATTCAGAGTGCCACGTGGCAATCAGCCCTGTCAGCAATGAGTGAGGGTTCGATGTCTTCGGATGACAGTGTCGCTGAAGGATTGGCTGCAGGCTCAGGCTCAGGCTCAGCCTCCACACTGTCTTCTCTCGATAGAGATTCCCGCCACTCTTTCGACTCCTTCAGTGGTTCTTTGAATGCCGCCCCTGTCGAATCCATCAGCAGACCTTTGAATGCTGAACCTGTCGGCTCCGCCAGCGGTTCTTCGAAACCTGACTCTCTCAGTCCCTTTGTAAATGGCCAGAGGATCTGCGAAGCAGCGGAAGTAATCCGGGAATCGCCCCAAAGCGATGAACCCGTATCCAGGTTGTTCTTCAGTAAACTCATCACTTATGATCCGGACAAGCCGCCTGCCTGGTACAAAAAAAAATATGGATATAAAACATATTATGGTGAGCAATTAAGACATAGTGAACATGTTAAAAATTTTATTCTGTCAAGCTTTGGTGATTGGTTGGGCAGGCTTGATACTGGTGGTAGTGGTAAAGGCATAAATATTTTTAACAGTTCGAAAAGTCGGTTCAGTTCAAAATTTCTGTTTTGGCTTGAACATAATACCAAAGCCTTCGAGAGTATTTGTGAAGCAGCGCAGCCGATTAACAATGTCCGGAGGCATCTTAACCGGTTCTTTCGCGGAGAAATTAAAACCGAAAATCGTGCTCATCTTTATCAAAATCTGGCATTTAAACAATGTGACAAGGCAACCATTAAATGCTTAACCCGAAACGGGGATGATCGATTCATAGAGGACTGTACTCCTGCAATTTACTTCTATTTCCGTTACTTTATATCGAAAATAGAGGAAGTATCAGCATCAGAAAAATATCAGGCAGGGAGGGACAAAATTGCCCGTAAAATAGCGAACTATACGGCTTTGGAAGAACCCAGAGGAGATTTTGGTTTGTTAAAAGCCTGCGCAAATTATAACGCGGCGGTTCAGTTGTTTGAGAGGGAATATAAATCAACTCGTCTGGCTGAATTTGATCCGAAAAGGAGGGAGCATGGTAATTTAATCGCCAATATTAACTATTCCCGTGTTGCTGCCGAGGATTTGCAGGTGATAAGGCAGTTACTTTTCCTGATTGAAGTTCTGGAGGAAGAAGGTCGTGGCATTATCAGTAAATACCAAAAGTCTATTAATGGCCTGCCAGCAACGGTACAAGGCAATAGCTTTGAGGAGAGGGTGTTACAAATGTTCGATAATGGTAACGGTTATGTCAGTCGGCCATTACAAGGCATAAAGACAACATTGGATAACTTATTGGCAAATCATCCGGATAACCAGAGGGTTTCACCGGATTGATTCCCGGAAGAAAATCCGCAGATATTCATTATCTGGCCACCCGACGGGCTTTGGCTGCGGCACTCATACCAGCCGCCTCTCCACCGATAATGACGATTCTGAGTGACTCAGAATTCGTGGACTGATTCACAGACATCAGGAAACTGCATCCATATCCAGTTCAAGGGAAGCATTGCTGTTGAAGGTTTCCATATCCACCTCACCCATGGCTCGACCACTGACAAAGCCGGTGGTAATGGCACCACTGACATTGACGACAGTCCGGCCCATATCAATCACTGGCTCAATGGAAATTAACAGGCCCGCCAGTTCAACAGGAAGACCGAGGGCCGAGAGCACAATCAGTGCCGCAAAGGTTGCGCCACCACCCACACCGGCCACGCCAAACGAGCCGATAGCGATGGTCACTATCAGAGTGCCAATAAAGCTGAGGCTGGTTGGGTCAATACCCACGGTGGGGGCAATCATCACGGCCAGCATGGCCGGATAAATGCCCGCACAACCGTTCTGCCCAATGGTGGTACCGAAAGATGCGGCAAAGTTGGCCACGCCTTCAGAAACCCCGAGGCCCTTTGTCAAAGTCTGAATGGTCAGCGGCATGGTGCCCGCACTGCTCCGTGAGGTAAAGGCAAAGATCAGTACCGGCAACGTTTTCCTGATGAACCGGATGGGGTTGGCACCCACCATGGTGACCATGATCAGGTGAATTACAAAGACGGCAATCAGAGCTGCATAAGAGGCAATGACAAACTGAAGCAGTTGCAGTATGTCGGTGACGTTACTGCCTGCCACCACTTTGGTCATCAAGGCCAGAATACCGAAGGGGGTCAGATGCAATACCATCGTCACGATACGCATAACAATGGCGTGGACAGCGTCAACGGTTCGCTTAAAGTGGCTGGCCTCTTCAGGTTGCTCAGGATGGAGACCCAGCGCCGCGGCACCGATAAAAGCGGAGAAAATTACCACGCCGATAATGGAAGTGCTGCGGGCTCCGGTCATATCCATAAACGGGTTGGCAGGGATCAGGCTGATCAGCATAGAGGGAATTGACAGGTTTTCTACCCTGGTCACCGTGTTTAGCAGCTGCTCCCCACGAGCCACTTCACGAACACCGGAGGTAATGGACTCGGCACTCAAACCAAAGCCCAGGGCGGACATAATACCAATGGCACCAGCAATAGACACGGTGACCATCAGCAATGTCAGAATCCAGCCACTGATCCTGCCAAGGGTGCCAGCACCTTTCAGCTTCAGGATAGCCGAGATCATGGACACCATGACCAGGGGCACAATAATCATCTTCAACAGACTGACATAGCCGTTGCCAACAATATTGAACCAGTTGATGGACTCGGTCAGGGTCTCAGAGGGGTAACCATAAAAAAGCTGTAAACAGGCTCCGTAACCCACGCCCATACCCAGGGCGATAAATACCCGCCAGGTGAACGGCAGGCAGTGTTTCTGGAAACGGTAAAGCAGATAGAGCAACGCTACCATGATGAAAATATTGGTCAGTACTGCTAGAGACATGGTTCCTGGTACCTTCCTGTTTCAGGTGTTATCAATGAAGCCCGGTCATTTACCAACCCTGACAGCGAACTTGTCAAGCAGCAGAGTCGCTAGCCCGGATATTTCATAAACGTGCTCCCGATCTCGCTTGCCCTTTGCCGCTCTAAGGGAGTTTTGCTCAGTCGACCGTACTCCCCGGTACGGCGCTCCCTCACAAAATCCCTTAGAGCGACAAAGTCCTCGGCTTCGGCATCCTGCGTCGCCCTATCTCCCACATCCATGTGGTCGTGCGCGAGATTCGGGGCAGTTTATGAAATATCCGGGCTAGAATATGCACTGTTGATAAGGATTTATATGGGAGCAAGGAATTTAAGACAACAACCTTGGCAATTGAAACTTAAATATCATGGATACTCATTATCACTCGTCTGCCGGGCACCGGGTCCCTGGTGCAAAACGGATGTCAGAACCTCCATTAGCTGACTCTTCCCGGAAAAGGTCTCAACCAGAAGTCGGTCTTGCAGAGAGCCGGATGAGCGCTTCTGCACCGGAAAGGACGATTGGTTCCTATGAAGTACATCAGGTTTTTCCATCGAGCAGAGTGTCAGCGGTTGCATTGCCAAGTCATATGAATTCGCTGGTTGGCCAGATTGCTCAACTGCAAAGAATTACGGGAAGCGATTTTCATCAAATAGAGCGTTATCAAAGACATCATGTTCGTATTCCTGTACTGAAAAATATCTTTTCAGAGGCCCGACGTGGCAAGCTTCCTTCACTTTCTCAGCTTATTGACAACAGGAAGCAGCATATCGACGGTTTAGGTGCAAAGTTCGGTGGAGTAGTTGGAGAGCCGGTTTATGTTTATCTCCATCTTTTATTATTTTTGCACAATCGGGGAATAACAGGGATTAAGCATCTGGCACCTTACCATGAGGTCAAGCAATCCCTCATTGAATACTGGAACTTTCTCGTCTGCCCTGAACATCTTGGGGAAAAAGTTCAAGACCTTGGCAAACAGATTTTAGGCAGTTCCTTGCCATCTGAAAATTTGCAGGGTCTCGTTGAGATTGATCCCGTGCAGGAAGAAAACTTACTTATCGCTTTTTCTATCTGTATTGAAACGGTTGAAGAGAGATATTGGCTGGAACATAAGTCAATCAGTCCATCCAGGCTTGCATCCTGCAAAAGAACCAGTTCATCACTGACCAACAGCAATATGCTCAATCTGCTCCATGATTTTCTTTCTCTCAGCTATGGTCGCAGGGCAGATCGCGTGGTGAGGTCATTGCCAGCCAGCGTCGTGCAGTTTTTAGATGTCGAGTTTGGCAATAAAGCATTTATGGCGCTTTTACAGGTTGGCTGATGAACCTGGTAACCATTTTGCGGTCAAAAGGCGGTGTTTAACGTCTATCGGGCAGGGTTTTATTCTGAAAGCAACAGCATCAACCTATGCTCAGCGTGTGTCTGCTGGTGACCGGGAAGCCGGTTCAGGCAGGGTTCCCAGTCGCTGCGGAAGTACATTTAATGGTAAACGAGTCGCAAACCGTCAGCCTCATAAAGGCAGCGCCGCCACTCCGGATTATGGCAAAGAAATGGAAGATGCCTTTTGGCAAAATAAACAGTTACCAAGACGTATAATTATCCCTGCTGATGTACTTACCGCCTATGGAAAGGATGCATCGTCGATCAGAAGTGGCTTTTTCCTGCAAAAACTCTGCTTGCAGAGCGTGCTGGCTGGCAATAAAAAAGTGACTCCGGATCAGGTCATTCAAGAATTCAACCGAAAACCGGATCAAAACAATAAGTACCAATTAGCGATAGCGCGCTTTAAGGAGAAGTGTTGCCTGAAGGGCCTGGCATTGCGTGGGCAGCAGGTGACACCGGATGCGGTGGTTAAGGACTTTCAGGCAATCAAGGCAGTACTTGAGCTGGCGCGCTTCAAGGCAGATTGCTGCCTGAAGGGCGTGGTGTTGCATGGCCAGCCGGTTACAGCAGGTGAGGTGGTTAAAGATTTTCAGGCAGCCAAAGCAACGCTGGAGCTGGCGCGCTTTAAAGAGGAATGCTGCCTGAAGGGTCTGGCGTTGCATGGCCGACGGGTCACAGCGGATGAGGTCGTTAAGGCTTTGCAGGCAGCCAAAGCACCACTGGAGCTGGCGCGCTTTCAGGGTGATTGTTGCCTGAGAGGTCTGTTGTTGAATGGCCAGCCGGTGACACCGGATGCAGTGGTTAAGGATTATCAGGCCATCAACGCAACACTGGAGCTGGCGCGCTTCAAAACGGAGTGTTGCCTGAAGGGACTGGCGTTGAATGGCCAGCCGGTCCTGCCGGATGCGGTAGTTAAGGATTATCAGGCAGCCAAAGCAACAGTTGGGCTGGCACGCTTCAAAGCGGAGTGTTGCCTGAAGGGGATGGCGTTGAATGGCCAGCCGGTCACACCGGATGAGGTGATTAAGGATTTTCAGGTACTCAAAGCATCACTGGAACTGGCTCGTTTCAAAGAGGAATGTTGCCTGAGGGGCCTTTCATTGAATGGTCGGCCGGTTCCACCGGGTGAGGTGGTCAAGGATTTCCAGGCCATCAACGCAACACTGGAGCTGGCACTCTTTCTGGAACAATGTTGCCTGGGGGGGCTGGCGTTGAATGGCCAGCCGGTCACACCGGATGCAGTCGTTAAGAGTTATCAGGTGGCCAGGGCAGCACTGGAACTGGCACGCTTTAAATCGGAATGTTGCCTGAGGGGCCTGGTGTTGAATGGCCAGCAGGTGCCACCGGATGAGGTGGTTAAGGATTATCGGGCCGTCAACGCAACACTGGAGCTGGCGCGCTTACTGGAACAGTGTTGCCTGAGGGGACTGCCGTTGAATGGCCAGCCGGTTACAGTGGATGTAGTGGTTGAGAGTTTCCCGGATAGTCCGCGAGGCCAACTGGGGATGGCGCACTTCAAAGCGGAATGTTGCCTGAGGGGACTGCCGTTGAATGGCCAGCAGATCCCACCGGATGAAGTGGTGAAGGATTTCCCGGCCAGTGTGGAAGGCCGACTGGCCATAGGGCGCTTCAAAGAGGGATGTTGCCTGAAGGGCCTTTCATTGAATGGTCGGCCGGTTCCACCGGATGCGGTGGTTAAGGATTTTCAGATAACCGGGGCAATACTGGAGATAGCACGCTTCAAAGAGGCATGTTGTCTGAAGGGGCTGGCATTGAATGGCCAGCTGGTCCCACCCGATGCGGTGGTTAAGGATTATCAGGCAGCCCGGGCAATACTGGAGATCGCACGGTTTAAGATGGAATGTTGCCTGAGAGGGCTGAGACTGAATGGCAAACTGATCCCACCGGATGAGGTAGTTGAGGATTTTCAGGTAGCCAGGGCAACACTTGAACTGACGCGTTTTAAAGAACAATGTTGCCTCAGGGGCCTGTTGGTGAATGGCCAGCCGGTCACTCCGGATGCGGTGGTTAAGAATTATCAGGCAGTCAAGGCAACCCTGGAGCTGGCACGCTTTAAGGAACAATGTTGTCTGAGAGGCCTGGCGCTGAATGGCCAGCCAGTCACACCGGAGTCGGTGGTTAATGGGTATGAGCGCGGTGGCTGGTTGCTTGAAAGAGCTTTTTTTTATGCCCAGCTGGCACTGAATGCCAGAGAATTGAATGGCAGCTATCTGGATAATCAGAAAGTATTAGCAGCGTTTAATGACGTACCCGGGGATCAATCTTTAAAGCAGACTGAATACCTGATACAAAGGTTGCAACAGTCTCGGCAGTTCGATGAAACTGACCAGGCTCAGGATGAACTTCAAGAGGCCTGGCAGATCTTAAACGGCCTCCTGGTCAAAGGTGATGAGCAGCATCGACTGCAATGTCTATTGAAATTCATGGCTATGCGTAATGAGTTGACGATCGATCATCAGAGAGTATCAGCAGAACATGTGTTGCAATCCATCAAAACACTGAGGTGCTCATTTAAGAGTTCTCGCCTGCATTTTTTCTTTCTGGCACACTGCTACATCACCGGACAATCCATTAACGGGCGGAAAATCCATAAGAGTTATGTACTAAATCACCTTCAGAGTTTTCCGGAAGGAAGCAGGTTTCGCCATGCTTTAGGCTACTGGTTTGGACAATGCAGCTCCGAAGCCAATTTAATGGATAATTTACTGTTCAAACGGGAAGGTGCCGTCGCTCCGGGAGCCGTCGCTCCGGGAGCCGTTGCTCCGGGAGCCGTTACCTCCAGTTTGGCCATAACTCTGCTGCCATGGCTAACAACCGGCAGAACGGATTTCCCGGACAAGCAGGTTCCGTATTTAAGTGCGCTAACGCTAAAAACACTGGAGATTATTCAGGAAGTCAATGACGCTTATACCAATCCTCCCATCCTGATTACCGGCTCATACGCGCGTTTTTTACAGAACCTCTGCTCATTCTTTAATGATATTGACATTATCTGTACGACAGAAAAATCCGCCAGAACACTCTTTGACAAGCTAAAGGCAATGAACACCGACAGGTATGCAGAAATCCCCCAAAGCCTCACCATCAGGCCTATCCCGGGATGCCAGGCGATTAAACTACCAAACGCCTATAATATCCATCTTAAAGGCGGTGACCTGGGCACCGGAGCAAAGGTGATTCAGGTCAATATTGACGACAGGGTAACCCATGAAAATTCAGGGCAGTTGGCCTTTCACGTCCCCGGGGTTAAGGTGCCGGTAAGGTGTTTGTCCTTTGCTGAAGAAACCCGATTACTGAACAATACGCTGGAACACCTCGCTGATCATCTTGACCTCCTAACCGGGCAGTTGCAAACAGGGCCGGTATTTTACATACCGAGAACCCTCCTTTTTAATGCTCCTCAAACCCCCGATGAGCGTATTTATGGCTTGCTTATGCGCTCTCTGCTTACCCTGAATAAAGCCCGGCAGTTTATTGCCCTGCACTCTGAAAGAAAAACCGCACAACCTGATTACCCGATAAACCCGTTGCAGGAGCAGCAACGCCTTCATGCCCTGGTTGAGAAAATTCAGATGAAATTGCATAGCCATGCATACCGTCATGATTTTGAACTCAGAGTGAACAACTGGCTATCGACAACTCTCCATGTGAATGATTATGAGATCAAGAGAAAGGAATTCATCAAAACACTGCTGGCGATGATGCATCCTGAATAAGGTCACGGCCGGTCACCGGGATGGAATTACATAAATGGAGTGAACCTAACAATCATTTTGAGGTCAAAGGCAGTATTTAAAGTCTAATTGTTCAGGGTTTTATTCTGAAAACAACGGTATCAACCTATGCCCAGTGTGTGTCTTCTGGTAACCGGGAAGCCGGTTCAGGCATGCCTCTTGATCGCAGAAAAAGTACATTTAACGGTAAAAGGGTCGCAAACCGTCAGTCTTATAGAGGCAGAGCCTCCACCCCGGATTATGGCAGGCAACTGGAAGAAGCCTTTTGGCAAAATAAACAGTTACAAAGACGTGTAATTACCGTGGCTGAAGTGCTTACCGCCTTTGGCAATGATACAACGTCGATCAGAAGTGGCTTTTTCCTGCAAAGACTCTGCTTGCAGAACGTGCTGGCTGGCAATAAAAAAGTGACGCCGGATCGGGTCATTCAAGAATTCAACCGAAAACCGGGTCGGAACAACAAGTGCAAATTAGCAATAGCACGCTTTAAGGAAGAGTGTTGCCTGAAGGGCCTGTTGTTACTTGGCCAGAAGGTGACACCGGAGGCGGTGGTTAAAGATTTTCAGGCAATCCAGGCAATACTTGAGCTGGCGCGCTTCAAAGCGGAATGTTGCCTGCAGGGCCTGGCATTGCATGGCCAGAAAGTGACACCGGATGCGGTGATTAAGGATTTTCAGGGAGCCAACGCAACACTGGAGCTGGCACGTTTTAAAGAACTGTGTTGGCGGAAGGGTCTGATGTTGAATGGCAAACCGGTATTACTGGATGAGTTATTCAAGGATTTTCAGGCAGCCAGAGCAATGCGGGAGATAGGGCGCCTGAAGGAGCGATGTTACCTGAAGGGCCTGTCGTTGAATCGCCAGCCGGTCACAGCAGAAGCTGTGATTCAGGATTATCACGCAGCCGGGGCGACACTGGAGCTGGCCCGCTTTAAGGAACAATGTTGCCAGAAGGGCCTGATGTTAAACGGGCGGCCGGTCACAGCGGATGCGGTGGTTAAGGATTACCAGACAGCCAGGGCAACACTGGAGCTGGCGCGTTTTAAAGAGAAATGCTGCCTGAAAGGCCTGATATTGAATGGTCAGCCAGTCACACCGGATCTGGTGGTTATGGGTTTTCCGGATAGCCCGGAAGGCAAATTGGGGATAGCTCGCTTCAAAGAGGAATGCTGCCTGAGGAAGCTGCCATTGCATGGCCAGCCGGTCACAGCAGATGCGGTGATTAATGACTTTCAGGCCATCAAGGCAATACTGGAGATAGCGCGCTTCAAGGCAGAATGTTGCCTGAGAGGCCTGATGCTGAATGGCCAGCCGGTCACAACGGACGTGGTGATTAAGGATTTTCAGGCCGCCGGGGCAATACTGGAGCTGGCGCGCTTTAAGTCGCAATGCTGTCTGAGCCGCCTGCCGGTGAATGGCCAGCAGGTCACAGCGGATGCGGTAGTTAAGGATTTTCAGATGGCCGGGGCAAAAGTGGAGCTGGCGTACTTTATAGAGCAATGTTTTCTGAAGAACCTGCCATTAAATGGCCAAACAATCACACCCGATGCGGTAGTCAAGAGTTTTCAGGTGGCCAGGGCAGCACTGGAGCTGGCACGCTTCAAATCGATATGTTGCCTGAAAGGCTGGCCGTTGAATGACCAGCAGGTCACACCGGATGCGGTGATTAAGGATTTCCCGAATAATCCGGAAGGCAACATGGGGGCAGCGTACTTCAGGTCGCAATGCTGCCTGAAGGCGCTACCGGTGAATGGCCAACAGGTCTCAACGGATGCGGTGGTTAAGGATTTCCCGGGTAGTCCGGAAGGCAAACTGGCGATAGCGCGCTTCAAGCAGGAATGTTTTCTGAGGAGAATGCCGTTGTATGGCCAGCCGGTTACAGCAGATGCGGTGGTTAAGTGTTTCCCGGATAGCCGGGAAGGCAAACTGTCGTTAGCACGCTTTAAGGAGTCGTGTTGCCTGAGCAGCCTGCCGTTGAACGGGCAGCCGGTCACTGCGGATGCAGTGGTTAAGGATTTTCGGGCAGTCAGGGCAACGCTGGAGATAGCCCGCTTTAAGGAACGATGTTGCCTGATGGGCCTGGCATTGAATGGCCAGAAGGTCACACCGGAGGAAGTCGTCAAGGATTTCCCGGATAGTCCGGAAGGTAGACTGGGGATAGCACGCTTTAAGGAACAATGTTGCCTGAAGGGCGTGATGTTGAACGGCCAACGGGTTACACCGGACGCAGTGATTAAAGATTTTCAGGCCGCTAAAGCAATACTGGAGATAGCGCACTTTAAAGAACATTGTTGTCTGAAGGGGCTGTTGTTGAATGGCCGACAGGTGACAGCCGATGCAGTGATTAAGGGTTATGAGGCCTCTGAAGCATTGCTGGCTCTGGCACGTTTCAAGGCGGAATGCTGTCTGAGGGGAATGTCGGTTAATGGCCAGCAGGTCACTGTGGATGAAGTGATCAAGTATTTTCCGGATAGTCGGGAGGGCAAACTGGGTATAGCGTACTTTAAGGAACGATGTTGCCTGAGTGGCCTGCTGTTGAATGGCCAGCAGATCACACCGGATAGTGTCGTTCAGGCTTTCCTGGATAGTCCTGAGAGTAAAATAGCCGTAGCACACTTCAAGCTTCAATGTTGTCTGATGGGGCTGAGGTTGAAAGGTCAGCGGGTCACACCGGAAGAGGTGATCAAGGGTTTCCCAAATAGTCCGGAAGGCAAGCTGGGGATAGCGCGCTTTAGGGAGCAGTGTTTCCTGAGGGGAATCTTATTGAATGGCCAGCTGGTCACTGCGGATTCGGTAGTCAAGGATTTTCCGGATACTTCGGAAGGCCAACTGGGGCTGGCGCGCTTTAAGGAAAAATGTTGCCTGAGTGGCCTGCTGTTGAATGGCCAGCCGGTCACGCCGGATGCAGTGGCCAGGGCCTTCCCGAAGAGTCAGGAAGGAAAACTGGGGTTAGTACGCTTTAAGGAACTATGTTGCCTGAGAGGCCTGCTGTTGAATGGCAGGAAGATCAGACAGGATGCGGTGATCAAGGCCTATGAACGGGGCAACTGGTTGCTCGAAAGAGCGATTTTTTATGCTCAGCTGGCATTGAATGCCAGTGAAGTGAATGGCAACACCCTGGATAACCAGATTGTATTGGCAGCGTATGATAAAGCCCCCGGGAATCATTCTTCAAGGCAAGCTGAATACCTGATGCAAAGGTTGAAACAACCTCAGTGGTACGATGAAGCCAACGAAGATCAGGAGACCATTCAAAGGGCCTGGCAAATCTTAAACAGCGTACCGGCTAAAGATCTCCAGAAACGGCTGAAATGTGTATTGAAATTCATGGCGATGCAGTATGAATTGACCATTGATCATCGGAGAGTGTCAGCAGAACAGGTATTGCAATCCATCAAAACACTGAGGTGCTCATTTCAGAACTCACGCCTGCATTTTTTCTTCCTGGCACACTGCTGTATCACCGGACGGCCTGTTAATGGACGACAAGTCCATAAGAATCAGGTTTTGGAGTCCCTTCAGAGTTTTCCCCGGGGAAGCAATCTGCGCCATGCCCTGGGCTGCTGGTTTGAACAATACAGCTCCGCAGCCAACCTGATGGATGAGTTACTGATCAGACAGGAACATGCCATTGCCCCGGGGCGGTCCAATTATAACCGACGTGGATATGCAGCCCCTGCCTCACCAGCGCCATCCGCCGTCAATCCCGGCAGGGCAGCCCCATACCCTGTTCAGCTTAAGGAATACCTTAAAGAAACAGAAAATACGTCTGCCGCAGTTACCGTCAATGCGGCTCAAACTCTAAAGCACGGTTCAACAGAGCGGCCAGCAACAGGTAGACCGGAGTGTTCTGACAATCAGGTTCCGATGTTAAATGGGCTCACGCTGAAAGCTCTGGAGATTATCCAGGAAATCAACCATTCTTATACCAATCCACCCATCCTGATTACCGGTTCATACGCACGTTTTTTACAGAAACACTGCTTATCATTTAATGATATTGACATTATCTGCACGACAGAAGTGTCTGCCGAAACGCTCGTTGAAAAACTGCGGGCACTGAATACCGACAAGGATTCAGACATTCCTCAGGGTATCGTCATCTGGCGAGTCCCGGGGTGTCAGGCGATTAAACTGCCAAACGCCTACAATATTGATCTGAAAGACGGTGATCTGGGCATGAAAGCAATGGGACTCCAGGTCAATATTGATGACAGAGTAACCGATGCGAAGGCAGCGGCCATTCAGGTTTCCGGCGTTGATCGGCCGGTATGGTGTTTGCCGTTTACTGAAGAGACCAGGTTACTGAACAATACGCTGGAATACCTCGCTGAGAACCTTGATCCACTGACCGAACAATTGCAGAATGGCGCGGTATTTCCCATACCACGCACCATTCTGTTTAATCATCCTGAAAGCCCCAATGAGCGTATTTATGGCTTGTTTATGCGCTCCCTGCTGACCCTGAATAAAGCCAGACAGTTTATCGCCCTGCACTCTGCTGCCCCCCCCAAAGAACCTGACGACCTGACGAACCTGCTTCAGGAACAACAACGCCTTCATGCACTGACGGAGAATCTGCAAATGAAATTGCGTAACCATGTTCGCCGTCGTGATTTTGAGCACAGGGTTAACGGCTTGCTATTGACCAATCCGCCTGTGAATAATTACCAGATCAAGGGGAGGGATTTTATCAAAGCACTGATCGCGATGATTGGGCCTGCCAATTCCACCTCCTGAAAATGGGTTGAACCAAATAATATGCATACATTGGCAATTAACCAAATGGGCTCATACTGTAGGCAGTTATCTATTGCTGACCATCAGATCTCAATGGATCGCTTGCTAATCGTGATATACTCCCACGCTTAATTCCTAAAGAAGTTGATAATTAATGTCTGATATTTACCAAACCATGGAAGAGCGGGTCAGCTACGGTATTGGTCGCCAGATGGGTGATCAGCTGGCCTCCAACCCCATCGCGGGCTTATCGATTGATGCGGTTCTGGCTGGCCTTGCAGATGCCCTGAACGGTGTCGAAAGCGCTGTTGCCCACGAAGATCTGCACGCAGCCTTTACTGAAATGCAAACACGCCTGCAGGCAGAAGAAGCAGAAAAGGCTCGGGTGCTTGCTGCCGAAGGTGAACAGTTCCTGGCGGAAAATGCCAAACGTGAAGGTGTTCAGGTCACGGAATCCGGCCTGCAGTTTGAAATAATGGCCGAAGGCGATGGCGAAAAACCAACCCGTACCAGCACGGTAAGAACCCATTACCATGGCACACTGATTGACGGAACCGTATTCGACAGCTCCGTGCAACGGGGAGAGCCTGCAGAATTTCCGGTATCCGGTGTGATTGCCGGATGGACGGAAGCGCTGCAAATGATGAGCGTGGGTTCCAAGTGGAAGCTGTTTGTTCCTTATCACCTGGCTTATGGTGAGCGTGGAGCCGGTGGTGCCATCGGTCCATATACGACGCTGGTTTTTGAAGTGGAACTGTTGGATATTGTTTCCTGATCGATCAGTGCCTTTCAGATCCCTGTCTTTACTGACAGGGATCTGAACAACTCCTCAGTTCTTTGATAACCACTGCAAATGAAATAAATGTTTCTTTTCGAATTTAAAATCAAACTAAAAATAAATATTCATCTATTATGGTACTTTGTAAAAATCGTGAGACCGAAATAACTTGATAAAAGATTTAAAGGTACGCTACCGATGAATAATTTTAATTCCTATTTTGGTCAGTCAGGCAAATATTCAATGCCCGACCAATTTTCGCAGACATCGATGCCAGACAGGCCTCAACAACCACCATTTTCACCTACTACCCAGCCAAGCCATTCTTCAACGCCCACCAAGACTGCAAACGGTCTGCCGTGTGCATCGGCCCAACCTACTTCGTTCATGCCTCAGGCCACTTCACAGCCAAAGGATGACAGCCCTTCATGTCCGTCCCAGCCGACAATATCAGTTTGTTATAGAGAAGTGACTCAATATAAACAGACAACTTTTCAAACTACTCCGGATAAATTAAGTAAATTCTGTCCGGATGCTTTACTGGAGCAGGGTTTTACCGAGATTCCCTATGTTGATGATCTTTTACTGGCCACATCTCTCCCTGATCAACAAACTGTGCAAGTACTGCGTACCGTCGTATCATCTAATGTAGAACTCAATCGAAACCTGCATACACAGCCAGTGCCGACTCAGAGGCATTCTTCGGCGGTAGAACCTGATTCTGGCCGCCCCTCTCACCCGACGCAATATCATCAAAGCCATCACTATCCTGACAGAAACCGACGTGAAGGCATTTAACCTGTGGTATCCGACAACATCTGAAGATAAGCCTGTCACTTATCTTCAGACTCTGATCGAAAAAACAGAGCAGCTTACTTAACCAGCAGGGATTTTCCTGACATCTCGGCAGGCTGTTCCAAACCCATCAGCGCCAGCAGGCTGGGTGCCAGGTCAGACAAAATACCATCCTTCAGCTGAATGCTTTGCGGTCCAGCATACACCAGTGGTACCAGCTCACAGGTGTGGGCAGTGTGAGCCTGACCGGTGGTCGGGTCTTCCATCTGTTCGGCATTACCATGGTCCGCGGTAATCAGGCACTGACCACCGACTTCTTCCAGGGCTTCCAGCACACGGCCAATGCTCGCGTCTACCGCTTCCACCGCTTTGACCGCTGCGTTGAAATCACCGGTATGGCCAACCATGTCGCAGTTTGCGTAGTTACAGATGATCAGGTCGTGCTCGCCACTGCGGATTTCCTGAATCAGACGATCGGTGACTTCCGGAGCACTCATCTCTGGCTGCAGGTCGTAGGTAGCGACTTTTGGTGAGGCCACCAGCACTCGTTTCTCGCCATCAAACGGCTCTTCACGACCACCGCTGAAGAAAAAGGTCACGTGTGCGTACTTCTCGGTTTCCGCAATACGGAGCTGGGTTTTGCCCAGTTTCTCCATGTATTCACCCAGCGTGTTCACCAGTTCGCTGGGCGGGAAGGCACAGGGGGCATCAATGTCTGCAGAGTACTGCGTCAGCATCACAAAACCGGCCAGATCGGCCACACGGCTGCGCTGGAAGCCATCGAAGTCCTGATCAACAAAGGCACGGGTGATTTCGCGGGCTCGGTCAGCACGGAAGTTCATAAATACCAGTGCGTCGCCATCGTTCAGCCGGGCTGCTTCAGCACCAATCACGGTGGCTTTAACAAACTCGTCGTTTTCGTCACGCTCATAAGCAGCTTGCAAGCCTTCAACTGCGGTTGCGGCAGTGAACTCGGCCTTGCCATCGGTGATCAGGTCATAAGCCTGCTGGACACGGTCCCAGCGGTTGTCACGGTCCATGGCGTAGTAACGGCCAATCAGGCTGGCAACACGGCCAATGCCTTTTTCCTGCAACATGGCATCCAGCTTTGCCAGAGACGATTCAGCGCTGCGCGGTGGTGTATCACGGCCATCCAGGAAGGCATGAACATAGACTTCTTTGGCACCACGACGGTCAGCCAGTTCAACCATGGCATGGATATGGTCTTCATGGCTGTGAACACCACCCGGAGATACCAGTCCCATAATATGAACGGCTTTACCGGCATGAATGGCTTTATCCACAACGCTGGTAATCACCTCATTCTCATAGAAGTCACCGTCCCGGATGGCTTTGGTAATGCGGGTCAGTTCCTGGTAAACCACGCGGCCTGCACCCAGGTTCATATGGCCAACTTCACTGTTACCCATCTGGCCATCGGGCAGGCCAACGTCCATTCCGGAACCGGAAACGAAGCTGTGCGGGTTCTCTTGCCACAGACGATCCATTACCGGCGTTTTGGCGGCCAGAATGGCGTTGCTGTCTTTTTCTTCACGGTAGCCGTAACCATCAAGGATGATCAGGGCGGTAGGTGTGCGCTTATCAGTCATGGGTCTTAACCTTGGCGAACGGGAAGGCTGGTGAAGAGGCTGAATGTCTGACTTATCAGCGCGATCTCTTGAACCAACCTTATGGTGAGTGGAATGGTTGGCATTCTACCTGCTTTGCCGCCGGTTTCCAGTACAATGCCTGCTCTTGAGTGAACAGCGCAAACTATCACACCAGGGGGCGTCAACCGGCGATATCCTCTGGAAGTCTCTGCAATTTCCTGAAACTTTCCGCACAAATATCACCGACAGCGTTTATGGAGTCATTTTAGTTGGCGGTGGCTTTTTGTACTAACGCACCGTGCATAACAAAAGGCGCACAAAAAGTCGGCCAGCACTTTTTCCGTCGTCATTCCCTTACTTTCCTGAGACGGGATCAGTATACTTGCCACCTTTCAATTGATAGATTGACAGCTTGTCGGCATGGAACAATTCATCGAGTTTATCATTAACCATCCCCTGCACGTTGGTGCACTGGTGGCGCTGGCCAGCGCTTTGGCCTTTACTGAAATGCGCAAGGGTGGGCAAAGCGTTTCCACCGCCCAGCTGACCCAGATGGTCAACCAGGACCAGGGCGTGGTGATCGACGTCCGGGAAAAGGCAGATTTTTCCAAAGGTCATATCGTCAACGCCATTAACGTTCCTTATACAAAAATCAAGGAGCGTGCCGGTGAACTGGAGAAATACCGCGAAAAGACCATTATTGTGGTGGATGCCATGGGGCAGCACAGCGGCAGTGTTGGCAAAACCCTGAAAACCGAGGGCTTTGCCAATGTGGTCAGACTACAGGGTGGTATGTCCACCTGGGCCTCTGACAACCTGCCAGTGGTCCGAAAATAGGCTCTGGCTGGACAATCTGCACGATCATTACCAAAATGCGTTATTCGCTTGGCTTATCATTAGCTCATCAAAAGTAAGGAAATGACAATGGCTGAAAATCATCAGCAGGCTTCTCAACAACAGCAGGCTCCGCAGTTTGCGTTGCAGCGAATCTACACGAAAGACATCTCCTTTGAATCACCAAAGGCCCCTGAGATCTTTCAGAAGCAGTGGCAGCCAGAAGTCAAACTGGACCTGAGCACCAGCAACCGCCCTCTTGAAGAAGGTCTGTACGAAGTGGTTCTGTCCCTGACGGTAACCGTGGAAAATGGTTCCGGCAACAACCCTTCAGATAAGAAGGAAACCGCTTTCGTGACTGAAGTGCATCAGGCAGGCGTCTTCCTGGCCAAAGGTCTGGATGAAGAAGAACTGCACCGTACCCTGGGTGCCTTCTGCCCGAATATCCTGTTCCCCTATGCCCGCGAAGCCATCGACAACCTGGTACTGCGCGGCAGCTTCCCTCCGCTTATGCTGGCACCAGTAAACTTCGACGCGCTGTATATGCAGGCCCGCGAACAGCAGTCTGCCAAGCAGCAGCCGGAAGCTGTTAACTGATTAATGCTTAGCCGACTTCTTTCTGAAGTCGGCTTCCTTTTCCTGCCCCCCTCCCCTTTGCCTCCGCTGTAATAACCATAAAAGAACAAAGAAAGCAGATTGAGCGTTTATTAATGGACTCCCCGGGGCTGAAAAGCAAACTTAACGAAATGTTGTCTGTCGCATATCAACGAGCCGTGGAAGATGCTCATGATGAAACCAATCTGCCAGTTAACTCATTTCCAAAACAGTGCCCCTGGAGTTTCCAGCAAACGGTGGATAAAAACTTCTGGCCTTTCGGGTCTTAGTACATGGTTTCAATGAGTTTGATGTCTATTATCCCCGTTCATCCTGAGCGGAGTCGAAGGGTGATTGGGACAGTCCTCAGGGTATGGAGTTTGCGTCCTTCGACTCCGCTCAGGACGAACGGAGTTTGGGCGTCATTGATAGAGAGAACCCATCAAATACATTGAAACCGTATACTACCGCCCACCAATAAACCCCATCTGCCGCCAGGCTTCATAAACCATCACCGCCACGGTATTGGACAGGTTCAGGCTCCGACTGTCCGGGAGCATGGGTAATCTCAGCACCTGCTCTTTCGGCAAAGAGTCAAGAATCTCTGCTGGCAGGCCACGGGTTTCCGGGCCAAACAGCAGGGCATCCCCTTCTCGAAAGGTGCAGCAGCTGTAATTAGTGGTTCCCTTGGTGCTCAGAGCCAGCACCCGGCCTGGTTTGACGGATTCCAGAAAACTTGAGTAGTCCGGATAAATCTTCAGCTCGGCAAACTCATGGTAATCCAGACCCGCCCGTTTCAATCGCTGATCATCCAGCTCAAAGCCCAGGGGTTCTATCAAATGCAGACGAAATCCGGTATTGGCACAGAGACGGATAATATTACCGGTATTGGGGGGGATTTCCGGCTGGTAGAGGACAACATCAAGCATGGGCAGATCCAATAGATGACAGAGTGTCAATGATAGAGTATCTGGGTGTTGGAGGGCATTAGTTGAGTTGGGTTCGCCTCCCGCTGCCCGATAAGCTTAAGTGCAGCAACTGTTTCGGCCAACAGCCAACAGCCAACAGCCAACATGCTTCAAATCGCCATAAAAAAAGGATTGGTAAACTTACTGCCTTGCTAAGCTGGCATCTTGCCTTGAAGATGAAGGTTTTTCGCCGCTTTCTATCCACCCCCACCATACCGAACTGTCCGGCTTGCTTCCCATGATTCACAAAGACCCGTTTGACCGCCTGTTGGTTGCCCAGGCTCAGGCAGAAGGCCTGGATTGTCTCGGTTGATGCTGTCTTCCCCGGTTATCAGGTCAGATTGGTAAACGCCGGGGAGTAACAGCGCTCCCCGACCAAGAGCATGACATTTCTGTGACGCCAAATAGCGATAATTGAGTCTCAAACAGCCAGCCATTCAGAAACCATCCCGGTGGCATTGGCATAATGCCGTTGCTCATAAGTTGGATGGGAATAGGCAATACCCCAAGCGTGAAGAAGCGGCAGTAAAACATCATCAAATGATAGGTATTGAGACACATTGCGCGAGCATAAAATTGTCAATTATTCACAAGGCACAGATGCTTGAGTACTGCATACTCGTAAAAACCGATGGTTAGAAAACTTATTTGATATAAGTCACAAAAAGCTTGTGTATAATTCCGGAATGTTGAAAAATCGCGGCTAAATATAATGACTGACCAAATGCTTTTAGTCTGTGTGAATGCAGAAAAAGACTTTGGTCGTAAAATAAACATTTTCCGGTGTTGACTTGAGAAGGTTTGTGGCTGGGTTTACGGAAAGAGTGAGTGAATTGTTAACTGTAAACAGTGAATGGTTGGGCTTGGCGAGCTGGGCATACCTTGGTAACCATTCACTCTTCACCCTGAGCACTTCCCTTTTTCCCGCTCACAAATTAAACGTCACCGTATAATAATGTAACCATAAGAAAACAGCAGTTAACCACTGCGTGAGGGCAAAATAATGAAAAAATTAAAGACATTGGCGCTGACGACGGCGGTTTCTTTGGGGTTGTTGGGGTCTAATGCTTCTATGGCCGAAACTCAAGGAAGTCTCGGGGCAACATCTGAGGGAACTTTTGATATTAAACTTAGCCTTGGGCAAATTGTACAAATATGGGGCTTTAATGATTTGTACTTTACAGGTAATGACAAGTCGCCTGCTATGAATCTATGCGTCAAAAATAATGACACTAATAATACTGTCAGGCTCAGTGTGGAAGGAAGTTTCAAATTAGGCACTCCAACCGAAAATGGTGCTAACTATTCTGTTTCCATAACTGACACCTCTAACGCAAAAGAATCAGTCTGGGGTAGTGGTGCATCTGAGCTTGACTCTGGTGAATTCAGTACTGTGGGCTACACAACACAAGATTCATCTGATGCTGTAGATACAACTTCTTGTGCTGATGGCTCTACTTACAATGCTGTAGACCTTACAGTTCAAGTTAAAGGCACAAAGGGAACAGGTGTATTTAGTGACACAGTTACTGTAACTGTATTCCCAATCTGACCTCATTCCCACGGTTCCCCGTGGGAATGCATACCCAAAAACTGGAGTCAAGTAAGAGAAACCAGGGTCAGAAAAACAAGAAAAAACAAGCAAAAAACAAGGGTCAGGTCTTGATTCTTGAAACAAAGGTAGGCCGGTTCGCTGGCCTCGTTCCCACGCAGAGCGTGGGAACGAGAATATAAACTCTGAGATCCCTGTGCCACCGCCAGGGATCGTGAAAACGCTGAAAATACTGGAGCAATTTTCAGCATCTTTGTGGTTAAACAACCAGGATAAGACCACCTATTATGCGTCGTTGGCAGTACATCGCTAGATTGTTTTTTGTATTTTCCATGTGCGCTTGCAGCCAAATGGCACTTGCTGCCGACCCTATTTTTCTTGCCGCCACCAACCCACCCGCCGGGTTTGAAGATCTCAGCAGCACCCAGCAATCCCTGGTGGATATCTATTTCGGCAACCGCTATATCGGCTCCCAGCTGGCCTCGTTCAGCCCCGGCATTATTGAACTGCCCAACCCCGCTGAGCTGGTGCGCCAGATCGGTAATCTGAATGACCCAACCCTGATTGTCAGCACCCTGACCGGCGAACTGAACAGCCATAGTGATCGGGTGTGCCTGAATGATTCATCACAAAACTGCGGTATCCTGGAAACGCGGGTGGCCGGGGTAATCTTTGACGAATCCCGCTTCCGTGTGGATATATTCATCAACCGTCGTTTTATGCTGACCCGCGCCGCCGATGTGCGCAAATACCTGCCCCCTTCCGATGCGGGCTTTGCCCTGATGCAGAACTTTTCTGCGGCGGTTTCCGGCTCCACAGCCGAGGGCAGCGATAACAGCTATACACTCAATGGCCTGACCATGGCCGCCCGGGAAGAGAACAGCCTCTACTGGAGCTGGGACTATTCCGATACCAACCACTTCTCCGTCAATCAGTTGTACGGTCAGCGGGACTTTGAAGGGGTTGAATACAACGCTGGTCTGTTATCCACCAGCGGTTTTGGCTTCAACCTGACCTCTGACCAGCCGATGGTCGGCCTGCGAATTAACAGTTCCAACAATACCCGGGAAGACCTGGACTTCTCCGGTGGTATGCCGGTGGCCGTGTTCCTGCCCACCCGTGGCCGGGTGGAAGTGCGCAAGGATGACCGACTGATCGACAGCGAGTTCTTCGAGGCAGGTTCCCAGCAGCTGGATACCAGCAGCTTTCCCAGTGGCGCTTACGATATTGAAATTCGTATTCTCGATGAAAGCGGCAATCGGACCACCACGGAAACCCGCTTCTTTGCCAAGCAGAGCCAGATTCCACCCAGCGGCGAATGGCTGTTCTTTATGGAAACCGGCCGGGTGGTGAACCGTCAAGCGGATAAAGCCCTGCCAGAGCTGACGGAACAATGGCTGACCCGCGCCGGAGCCAACCGTCGGGTGCTTGATACTCTGGCCGCCACAGGTGCGGTGGCCATCAATAATGACGACGCCCTGATGGAGTTCGGGCTTTACCACTTTGGCTACCGTTATGAGATCTCACCATCGCTGATGCTGGCGGATAATGGCAGCAAGGGTTTTACTGTCAACAGTCGTCTGAGCCTGGGAGACTTATCCTTTTCAGGCAACTATCGTCGTTTATGGCACAATAAGTCACTGACTGATGATGTTGATGATGATGGCAATGACATCCCCGGCCTGTTTGGCAACGCCTTTGAGCAGCACTCGCTTTCCGCTTCCATGCCCCTGTTCGATGGCAGCCTGGGCTACCGTTACAGCCTGAACCAGGGCTTTGACGACAATAGTGACCCGCTGGACCCGACCCGAACTCACAGCCTGGACTATCGCCGTACCCTGTTCCGCACCTTTGATTACGATGGCGATATGACCCTGAGCCTGGGCAAATCCAGAGATACCAGAATTGGCCTGATCAGCTTCAGTTTCCGTTATCGTGATGACCACTGGGACTTCCGGGCCACGCCACGGGCTGAAATCAGCAAGCGCGATGGGGTAACTGACCGTTCTGAACGACTGCGGATTTCTACCTCCTGGGATGATGGCGATCTGCTGGATGGTGATCTGCGGTTTAATGCCGGCGTTGAAGGCGGCACCGGTGATGAACGTATGGATGGCAGCGTGCAGTACGCCAACCACTATGGCCGGGCCAGCTTCAGTGCCAGCCATACCCGCAGCAGTGACAGCAGTATCACCTCCTGGGGCGGCAGTATGAGCACCAGCTTCCTGACGGACGGTGAAGTGTTTGCCCTGGGTGGTGAAGAGCGTGCCGAGAGCGCCCTGGTGGTGAATCTGGATGGCCGCCCCGGTGATGTATTTGACGTAAAGGTAAATGGCCAGCGTCGTGGTTATGCCATTGCCGGCTCCCCATCCATTATTGCCCTGTCACCCTACGAGCAATACCGGGTCAGCCTGAGTCCGGCCGGTGAAACCCTTTACAGCTTTGATGAGCGGGAAAAAACTGTCACCCTCTACCCTGGCAATGTGGTGACTCTGGATTACGAAGCGATTCCCCTGCAGCTGCTGTTTGGACGACTACTGTTTAACGGTCTGCCACTGGAAGGTGCCCGTATTAACGGGGGCCTCTTCCCTGGCAGTACAGACGATATCGGTATGTTCCAATTGGAAACCCGTTCCGATGTCGGTAACCTGCAGGTAGAACTGAACAATGGCTGGCTCTGTCAGCTACCGGTTAAACCACTGAATGCCGGTTATGTATTGCAGATGGGCACCATAGATCTTGCCGATGCCCAGTGTGCACCGTTGCTGGAGGGCCAGCTGGCGATTACCGGGCGAAATGCTATTGACGAATAATGTCATTTCTACCCGTTAGTCAGCCTGCAGAACGCTACAGGCTGTCAAAATCTGGAAACATAACCAACCAATCCCTATTTATCAGGACATACTGTGAGCGCTGTTGTCACACAAACCTATAAAAAAAAGGCAAAACCTCTCTCAACTTGCCTGTTCTTTCTTTTCTGCATTACCGCTTTTCAAGTAACAACGGCCTATGGTGATAGAGACTGTGTTGGCAACAACTGTGATCAGGACGGTAACTACTGGGTTAAAGTGAAGCGCCTTCCCGATATGCTGCCTTTGCCTGACTGGAATGGCCAGAAGTCTGTTCCCGGAAATACCGAAACCAGCGGTAAAAGTCAGTTTTGTACCATTGCCTATTTAGAAGGCAGACCTCGTACAATGTTTGATCCGCAAGTCAGTATTTATGGCCCCGCATCTGATAGCAAATATATCTTGAAAAATGGCGGCCATTCTGTACCTGTAACCCTTGAAATCGAATCTGTTGCGGGTAGAGCCCCCCAGGATAAAACTGAATTTAAACCAGGGCAGTCGATCACCCTGACTGGCAATAATGGGTTTAGCCTGTGCAGAAATAATGAGCTGATTATTACTGCGACTGTTCGCCGGGAAGACATCCTGAAAACTGGAATGACAGGAAACTATCGCAGCCTTTTCCGGTTTAGTTCTGAGTCCACTATGGACGGTAAAAGCCTTGGTCCAGCCTGGATGGAATTTGAGGTCACACTTAGGATATTGCCTGTTATTCAAATATCACAACTGGGCAATATTCCCCTTATTCCCAGTGGAAACTCTGCCAAAGGTAGCCACCGGTTCTGTGTTTATGCCATGGGTTCTAATACATTTTCACTGGAAGCATCCAGCCTGACTGGAACCAGTCGGCCTGAACAAAAATTCGCTCTGAAAAATGGAGATAACAATTACATCAACTATGAACTTACAGTTACAGACTCCAAAGCAACCAGTAAGTCTTACGATAAAAATAGTGACCAAGAGGGGTTTTCAGCCACCGATGACTATCAATGTTCATCAACAAACATGATCGTAGAGGTGATAGTGCCAGATATTAATAAGCCAGCAGGCACTTACATCGATACGATGACATTTACGGTGACTCCGGACTAACCAGCCATCATCAATCTCCACTTTGTTATACGACGCTGTTTGACCGGATGGATTTTGGGTGAAAAATCCGTCACATTAGCTCCTTGTATATAAGCCTGATCTGATAAGGCTGGTTTCCAACTCTATAGAGTCTGTAACATCAGTCAGACGTTAGAATAATAAAACAGGGTCTGGCCATCTTTTATCTCAGTATGAGCGAAGTGATGGCACTGACAGTAATCAGTTATGTTGTATGATATTTTCTCGATCGTTCTAAAGTGCTTTCCCCCTATCGTTTTCACTCTATGGGTCCCTCTCTCTTTTGCTACTTTGGAATGCAGCTCACTTTCCGGAAACAGTGAACGCTGCACTGACGTGATTGGGCTGGAAGACCAGGAAATCACGATTCAGACAGAAGAGATCATGAATAACAGCTCTGTGATTTACGGCGAACAGCAATATTGTATTCTTTCCTATACAAAACCCTCTGCTAACAGTGATATCAACGCCTGGAGTCGTTTACCGTTTGATGTGCAGGTGGATGGCGATACGGCAGGTGACGATTTTGTCTTAAGAAATGGTAATAATACATTGCCGGTTGCTTTTAAGTGGCGTGGTGGTGCTCCAGTAAGTGGCGACTCCATTTGGGAAGAGCCTGGTCCGAGAAATCTGACTTCGGATCAGCAAGGTGCCACCTCCTGTGAAGATCAGCCCTTTTCTCAAGCATGGGTTCGGTTTGAGCTGCTGTCTTCCGAACTGCAAAGTATCCTGCCAGGCAGTTACAGCGGTAACTTTTCCGTTGATATCGGTCAGGGTTCAGCGAGCTACCATTCTGATGTTAATTTCACGGTAAACTTGCCAACCCTGGTCAAGATCAGCGGGTTGGACGATATGGTGCTGACCAGACGAGGCAATAATCGCTATCGCCAGGATGAGCCCTTTTGCGTGTTTGTGTCAGGGGGCGCTGATTATCGTATAAAGGCCAGCGGTGGCGCAGAAGCAAACGCCCCCTTCCTTCTTTCCAATGGCAGTAACACCATTCCCTACAGGGTGCGTTTATCCAGCGATGGGTCCAAGCTTAGTAAGGTCGATCCCGGAAAATGGCTGGAGGCAAAGAACAGCAGTACCTCGCTAAATTGCAGTGATAGTAACAACACTAAAGTGAGGGTTGTGGTTCTGGATAAATGGATAAATGGTAAGCCAGCCGGAGTATACAAAGGCACACTTTATCTCACCGTTGAGCCTTTATGAGAAGACTGATACTAATATCTGGCTTATCCCTTTCCTTACTTCACTTTTCCGGACACTTTTTCTCTCGTCCCCATGCTCCTGAGGTTGTCGCAAAACCCATAAAAGGGTCTCACCGCGTAGGCCACGAGTCGGCTCGCCTGCGAACCGACCTGCATCAAGACCATTTTTCCGGGTTTCGGGACGCAGGTTTCGGGTCAACCTCGCTCCGCGTGGGAACGAATGCAAACTACATTGAAACTCCGTGTCTGCTTTACGGCTCAATGGTTATTTCCATAACATCGCTGTAACTGCCTGCGCTGCGTGCCGGAAGATCTGACTTCAGAATCTCCACCCGTAACCTGACATTGGTGGAACCATTACAGATTTTACTGCGACTGCTCTTATATTTATATTTGCTTTTACCCGGACCATTAAAAATACTCCAATTTGAACTCCCATCCCCCCTTAAACTGATGCGATAAGAAATTTTGTTCCGGTTGGTACTGTCTGACAGGTAAAAGCCCTCAAGGGGACGTCTGGCGGATTTCAGACTCACCCTGTAATAAGTGCCATGGGTACCATACACACAAAAAAGCATTTCCTTCCACAACCATGCGCCGCCACCATCTTCCGGGGTAATCTCAACATCACTTAAGCCGGAGATGCGGTACAGTGTTTTAATATCCAGATCAATCCGGATTATTTTTGACTCCCGGCGGCTAGGAGGCCCGACAGTGAAGTCCAGCCAGGCCTTTTGCAGTCCAAGCAAGTCAAGCGTTTCTATTTTTTTACTGGCGATATGAATCTGCAGTTCAAATTCATAATCAGGACACTGGGATGGACCTGAAGAACTGCCTGAGGCAATAGTTGCTACTGAAGTCCTGTCGGGCTGAAGCTCTATTTTTTTTCCTTCTACCGCCTTGCCTTTGCCGGTAAACACCACTTTGCTGATGAAACTGTCATTAAGTCCACTTCTATAGAGGCCGGTGCTCAAGGGTCCAAATCTGAGTTCTTTCATATCATCCCCTGGGCTAACCGTGAGACAGAAGGATGTCTTGAGAACCAGCGTTTCTTCGCCGCTCCAGACCTCACTGAAGTTATCGTCGGGCATATTTATGAATGGCTGGTTACCGCCCTGCTCAACCCGGCTACCCTGTAATCCATCAACCTGAAATGAAAGAAAGAGGAGAATTCCCCATAAAACAGAAAATCTCACAACTCACTACCGAATAAAACTACCAACTGACAAACAGCCTGTTTACCACAAACATTACGGCCCGGCAAAACTCATTTCTCGTTTGCGTTGCTCTTTACTTTGCCGCACTGACAACACCGCTCCCGACCGTAACTCAAAGGCAGCAGTTTGAATATTTGCATTTCTACTGCTCTGGTCTGGCTTTGACACTCCAGGCAAGTGATGAGGATGATAATAATGACCGTCGAACGTTACGAGTTCCGCCTGACCCGATTAGAAGAAGTGAGGAAGGTGCGTCGTAACCAGGTGGATACCAGCAAGGGGGTGGATACCCTGGCCAGCCATATGAAGAAACATCAGGACCTGCTGCTTTCCAACCATAAGGCTACTGCCGACCTTGAGCAGGTGGTGCTGACACTGCCCCGTGATCTCAAAACCTTATCCGTTAAAGTGGATCAGAATCATATTGCCATGGAGAGCTATATTGATTTGTTTCCGGGTCTCCGGCAATCCTGTTCCCAAGATTTCGGCAGGGTGCCAGATGGTTCTGTTAAGGAACTCTCGAATCATCCCACCGGGAGCTTCACCAAGCGACAAATCGCCTGTATTTACAGAGAGAACTTCTGAGTCTCCTCAAACTCACCATCGAACAGGCCATACTGAATAAACCCTTTACCTTTTGCTGCACCCTCGGGCAGAGGCATTTCCCAACTTTCACCGGCATAAATACGAGTACCGTCGCTCAGGTCAGTACAGCTCTCTTGCGCATTACTGGTGCAGTATTTTCCATTACGAAGCACCACGTTGATATTGCCGCTATTGGTAAACGTCATTTTGCCATTATCCAATTTACCCTCCACTTTATACTCAGGGTTCTGAGGGCGCACAAAGACCAGGGCCTGATAGGCTACCAGCAGTTTGATGGCGGTTTGTTTGGCTTCCAGGTCACCAACCACAGGACGGAAGGTTACTCGATAGACCAGCTCTTTATCTTTGGGGGTTTCCAGACTCACCAACCTTACGGTTTTACGGCCATTGGGCGGAATAATGGCTTTTCCCGGTGTGGCCAGCAGTTTGATGTCATTGGGGTCTGTTACCCGAATACGTTCTTCCTGCTCCGTACCGGGATTGATGACGTTGTACACTTCAGTTTGCAGGTAGAGATTTTCTTTATCCGGATTGGAGACCACCACATCCTGCCGTGGCAGCTGGTCTGGCTTGAAGTAGACGATCATACGATCAAGAGACATGGTTGCCAGCACTTGTGAGCTGGCGATAAGAGTGACCAGCAGGCAGGCTCCACGGACAAGACGTTTCATGAACATATAATGGCAATTCCGGTTTGCCCCGGGCCAAACTTCGCTGCATAAGCCAGGGAGGTTTGAGGCGACAGGGGATGAACAATATTCCGCTATTCTATTGCCACGAAAAATAATCTCAAATGGGTTTTACTGCCTAAGTTGCCTGAAACTTACCCTTACTCGGCTTGAATCAATAACGTCGCAGGCTGTTTTGAGCCCTGAAAACCGGCTACCGGCTGGGCAGTCAATTGTCTGCTGCTGTTACGGCAGTCGTTTTCAACACCAAATATGGCGGAGGGCTGCCCGGTAATCCGGGTTTCTCCCGCTGGCTCAGAGACGCTTAAATCAACACCGTCGGCACCGCTGGAGGCCAGGCTGAATTGGGATAAGCCACGCCCTGAGACACAGAGGGAAACCGGGCGATCAAAACTCAGCGTACTGGTTGGGATAATATCCGGATTACCGTTTTCATCCGTTGCACTCTCATCCACAATGACAACCTGCGACTGCAAGGACGGGTAAACAATGAGCGTGATAGAAAATGAACCGGTGGAGGTGTTACCCGGTTTTCCCTGGGTCGCTGCTTCAACGTATGTCAACGAAGTGACGGCAAATATACCAAATAGGAAAAATGCGCCAATTCTCTGGCGTAGAGATAGAGTCCGTTCCATGATGCTACTGCCTTACTGCCACATCCTGTTTTCAGTATAGGCAGTGTGAAAGACGTACTATTGACCTTATGTCCTGTAAAATTTCCTTATATCAGGAGTAAGCTTTTTAACCATGGAAACAGAAATACGATATAAAAACTTTTTGTCTCCGTGTCGTTTATGCCCTTAGATATTGCGGTACTTAACCAATCAGCTCTTCTTCCAAAGGCGCTGAGGGCTCTTCCAAAGGCGCTGAAGGCTCCAGGTTCAGCTCCTTAATCTTCCGGGTAAGCGTATTCCGGCCCCATCCCAGTAACTCTGCTGCATCTTTTTTACGGCCACCGGTATGGGCCAGTGCTGATTCAATAACAATGGTTTCAAAGGCAGGCACCGCCTGATCAAGAATGCCGACCTGCCCCGCTGCCAGCTCACGATCACACCATTGGCGGAACAGTTGCTGCCAGCTGCCATAGCCGGTTACCGAACCCAGGTCACTGTCTCCCTTATCCATCAACTCTGGGGGCAGGTCAGAGACCAGCACTTCACGGCCAGAGGCCATCACAGTTAACCAGCGACAGGTGTTTTCCAACTGCCGGACGTTACCGGGCCAGTCCAGAGTGCTGATGTAACCGGCCGTTTCAGGGTGCAGGATTTTCGGTTCCACTTCAAGCTCTTTGCCTGCCTTGTCCAGAAAGAAACGCGCCAGTCGTGGAATATCTTCACGACGATCCTTAAGCTTTGGCAGATGTACCCGGATGACATTCAGTCGGTGAAAAAGATCTTCACGGAACTTGCCTTCTGCCACCAGTTTTTCAAGGTTCTGATGGGTCGCTGCAATAATTCGCACATCGGCTTTAACCGGCGTGTGCCCACCCACGCGGTAAAATTCGCCATCGGCCAACACGCGCAGTAAGCGGGTCTGGGTATCGGCGGGCATATCGCCAATTTCATCCAGAAACAGGGTACCACCACCGGCCTGTTCAAAACGCCCACGACGCATGCCTCCGGCACCGGTAAATGCACCTTTTTCGTGACCAAAGAGTTCAGACTCAATCAGGTCCCGGGGAATCGCTGCCATATTCAAGGCAATAAAAGATCGCTCCGCCCGGGGGCTGTGGCGATGCAGTGCCCTGGCCACCAGCTCTTTACCGGTGCCGGATTCACCATTAATCAATACGGTAATGTTGGAGTGCGACAGGCGGCCAATGGCACGAAACACTTCCTGCATGGCAGGAGCTTCACCGATAATCTCCGTAGACTCCTCCTGTTGCAGGGAGGCCTCCGGAACCGCTGCCTCAGCCAGTTGTTGCTGGCGATGTTCCTGACCGCGCTTGACCAGCGCTACCGCTTCATCAATATCAAAAGGCTTCGGCAGGTACTCAAATGCTCCGCTCTGGTAGGAAGACACGGCGCTGTCCAGATCCGAGTGCGCCGTCATGATAATAACGGGAATATCCGGCTTCCGTTCATGAACCGCCTTCATCAGTTGCAAACCGTTCATGCCCGGCATCCGGACATCACTGATCAGGGCCTCCGGTTCACTGTGTTCCAGCGCTGCCAGCACTTTTTCTGGCGCATCAAAGGATTGTGTTTCGATACCGGCTGAATTCAGGGCCCGCTCCAGAACCCAGCGTATTGCCTGGTCGTCATCCACGATCCAGACTTTGGAACTCAAACTCATACCTCACTCCTGTGTCATATCCAGCGAAAGCGGTTCTCTGGTGATGGGCAAGAACACGTTAAAAATGGTTTCACCCGGCTTACTCTCACACTCAATCAATCCCTGATGCAGACTGATGATGGACTGTGCCATGGGTAACCCCAGGCCCGTTCCATCGGCACGGCCGCTGATCATGGGGTAGAAAATATTGTCGATCAGATCAGGCGGAATTCCTGGCCCGTTATCAATAATGGACAAGTGACAAACCAGCCGCCGTCGCTGGGTGCCGATGGTAAATTGTCTTGCAATACGGGTTCTCAGGGTGATCAGGCCTTCAGATCGCGGCATGGCCTGATCAATGGCCTGCATGGCATTGCGCACCAGGTTCAAAATGGCCTGTATCATTCGTTCAAAGTCACCCGGTATATCGGGAATACTTGGATCGTAGTCTCGTTTGAGCCTGAGTTCTCCACCGGTTTCGGCATTGATTAACTGCATCACCCTTTCAAGTACTTCATGAATGTTCAGGTCTTCCATTTTTGGTGGCTGAAGCGGCCCCAGCATCTGGTCGACCAGGTCACGGAGCCGATCCGCTTCCTGGATAATAATCCCGGTAAATTCTTTCAGCCCCTGATCATCCAGTTCCCTGGCCAGAAGCTGAGCCGCGCCACGAATACCGCCAAGGGGATTTTTTACTTCATGGGCCAGCCCCCGAACCAGAATTCTGGAGGTTTCCTGCTTGGCGATCAGTGACTCTTCCCGGGTAATTTTCTGAACCCGGTCACGGGGATTGATTTCCAGAAGCAGCCTTGCTTCCCCGCAGGTGATGGGTGAAATGCTGTAATCCACATTGATCATCTCCCCATTGATGGGAAAGTCGGTTTCCCGACGGGTAAACTTTTGATACTGAGACAGACTGCGATCCAGATCAGCCTTGAAGTTTTCGTCAGGAATCACCGTGGTTACCGGCTGGTTCAGAATCCTTTTCAAACTGGTATCCAGCAGGGTTTCTGCCGCCGGATTCAGGGTCATCACCCGGAACTCCCGGTCGAGCACCATCACCACGGTATTCAGGTTATCCAGAATGATGTTTTGCATAGTTCCTGTTTCAGGGATTATCTCTTCTAAAGAGCCAGGTAAAAGCTGCTTCATGGTCAGGTATTGTTATTACTTTTATGGTGCATTTCAGGCTCTGTTGACCTGAATCTGATGCGAAACGGTATTGGCTATCGTTAATGCAAAAACCAAACCACCCTTGATGGCAAGCCAGACTTTTTACCGTGAAACTTCCAACCTGCCTTATATTTCATCTATTCGGGCCATATCAGTGCGTACCATCGAAAAGATGCTCAAACGTTAATTCCAACTTGCCAACTGCAATTGCACCATAATAGTGCATTCATATAATCAGAGCACCAGGTTTATGGAGATTAAACTAGCGAAACTATGAGCTGGTCTGAAAGCGTGGGGGGGGGGGAAGCCTATAGCTCACTCTCCCCTTTTTGGTGCAGCCATCAGGAGGCAGGAGGGTTTATAGATACTGCGGGCGTGAATAAGGTTCGATGGATATGGATCGTATTGCTGGACGACTGAATGACTTTGGCCTGGTTATCAATGATCTCCACGGCAAGGTTGTGGGTACCACGATCCACATTCTCAAGTTCAAAGGTTAAATTTCGCCTGGGGCCCGCCACCACCTTGCCATCAAGCAGCAGGCGAACTTTGTGACCATCAATGATTTTTGGTGCTGTGACAACTTTTACCGTGAAATTTCCCTGGTTGCGCACCGTGGCATTATTGGCTGGCTCTATAATCTGCAGTCTGCCGTAGGGCTTCTTACTCACTTTTTGAGCAGGTTTTGGTAATTCAGGCTTATTCTCCGGTGCTGGAGACATTGGCGTAATCGGGCGTAACTTGACTTCCTCACTGGGCTGATCCGCAGGTCGGGAGTCAGTAAAGATCACATTTCCGTCCTGATCCACTGTTTTATAAATCGTGCCAAACGCAAAGTTCACTGATACCAGGGGCAGAATCACCGCCAGAAAAGACCAAACCATTGCCTTTTTTATATTCATGAGCCTCTTGCCTTAGTGAAGTCATATCCGGCTTATATCGTGTTGAGCACTGGTTAGCTTAATAGTTACCAAGACTTTTTAACAGGCAGTAACGGGGAAAACGCATGCTGGTTATTGTTTCCCGGCAATGGCCACTGTGTACGTCTGCCGCCTACATCCATTCAGTCGTGCATTTACAGGGCTCATCAGAAAGAGAAAAGCCAGAACTTTCGCTCTGGCTTGAGGTTAAACGACAGCTTATCCGGTCTGCAAAAAAGGTTTAGACAGAATAATACAGATCAAACTCTACCGGGTGAGTTGTCTGGCTGACGGCAAGACACTCTTCCTTCTTGAGTTCAATGTAACCATCGATCATGTCGTCTGTGAATACGCCACCGGCCGTAAGGAACTCACGGTCAGCGTCCAGGGCAGCCAGGGATTCTTCAAAGCTGGTAGAAACCGTTGGGATCTCGGCCGCTTCTTCTGGTGGCAGATCGTACAGATCCTTATCAGCCGCATCGCCAGGATGGATCTTGTTCTTGATCCCGTCCAGACCAGCCATCATCAGGGCCGCAAAGGCCAGGTAAGGGTTGGCAGTAGGGTCGGGGAAACGTACTTCAATACGACGGGCCTTAGGGCTGTTCACGTAGGGAATACGGATAGAAGCAGAGCGGTTACGAGCCGAGTAAGCCAGCATAACCGGAGCCTCAAAGCCAGGGATCAGACGCTTGTAGGAGTTGGTAGAAGCGTTGGCAAAGGCGTTGATGGCCTTGGCATGCTTGATCACACCACCGATGTAGTACAGGGCTTCTTCAGACAGGCCTGCATAGCCGTCACCAGCAAACAGGTTCTCACCGTTCTTGGACAGAGACATGTGAACGTGCATACCGGAGCCGTTGTCGCCTACCAGTGGCTTCGGCATAAAGGTAGCTGTCTTGCCATAGGCATGAGCAACGTTATGCACTGCGTACTTCAGAATCTGAACTTCGTCAGCTTTCTTTACCAGGGTGTTGAACTTGACACCGATTTCACACTGACCGGCAGTACCTACTTCGTGGTGATGAACTTCAACGTCCAGGCCCTGGGCTTCCATGGCATCACACATGGCGGCACGCAGATCGTGCAGGGAGTCAACCGGTGGTACCGGGAAATAACCGCCCTTCACTTTTGGACGGTGACCGATGTTGCCGCCTTCAAATTTGGCGTTGGAAGACCATGCCGCTTCTTCTGAGTTTACTTCGTAAGAAGCACCGGAAATATCAACGCTCCACTTAACGTCGTCAAACACAAAGAACTCTGGCTCAGGACCAAAGAACGCAGTGTCGGCAATGCCGGTAGACTTCAGGTACTCTTCGGCACGCTTGGCAACAGAGCGTGGGTCACGCTCATAACCCTGCATGGTGGATGGCTCCACGATGTCACAGCGCAGGTTAAGGGTGGTGGCTTCAGTGAATGGATCGATGACAGCCGTGCTGTCATCTGGCATCAGAATCATGTCGGATTCGTTAATGCCCTTCCAGCCAGCGATAGAGGAACCGTCGAACATTTTGCCGACTTCGAAGAATTCGTCGTCTATTTCACCAATGGGAATCGATACGTGCTGCTCTTTACCCTTGGTATCGGTGAAACGCAGATCAACCCACTTAACGTCATGTTCCTTAATCAGGCTAAGAGTCTTCGACATTTATTATTTCCCCTCTGGAGGACAAAAAAACCGGACAAACACCGCACTGGCAACCAGATCAGGCGGTTTACTGATCAATCTCTTTGCTGTCTCATCAACGAGCAGCCAGGAGATTCGTTTGCTGGACCATGAGCAATAGCTATGCCACATTTTGCAACTTGATCAGATGGGATGGACAAAAACAGTGCTTTTCAGTGGAACATCTGAAAAAAGGCAAACATTGAGCAAAAAGAGACCGGGAAACAGCCAGATACCAGACCGGTTCACACAGTTTTTGCTTGCCTTATCCTCCTCAGGCTGCTCAAAGTACACATGTTCACGGCTCTCACGCACCTGAACAATGCAAGGCACCTCAAGATCCGGAAAAAGCCCGCCCGATACGGTGCAGAGAAAACCATAAGCGCACCAAATAAGTGCAAACAGCTTTTACTACACCCATCTGACCAAACAGCGGCTGACAGTGTAACCCCTTTGACAGGGGATTTGCAGCATTACTTACCGGCATAGAGACAAATACCAATTACGATCCATATAAGCCGGTTTCCCGGGGTCATCCTGCAACGTGCTACAAGGGTGCCAGAGCTCTCGGTTATTCGGTATAATGCGCCGTTAACGAATGGTTAAGTTATCCGTCCTACCCGCCTTGACTACCCAGCCCACAAGGTCTCCTGATCCATGAAGTTCATCATCAAACTGTTTCCGGAAATCACCATTAAAAGTGCCCCGGTAAGAAAACGCTTTATTAAAATGCTGCGTAAAAATATTCGCACCATTCTCAAGCGTGTGGATGAGAATATCGATGTCTGCGGTGTATGGGATCATATAGAAGTCACGACCAGTAGCAATGATCAGATCCTGATGGCAGAGGTCGGTGACCTGTTAAGCCATATCCCGGGCATAGCCTACTGGCTACAGGTGGCGGAGCACAAGCTGGTCAGCCTGGACGATGTTCTGGAAAAAGCCGTTGAGGCTCACTCAGAAACACTGGCGGGCAAAACATTCTGCGTTCGCTGTAACCGGACCGGCAAGCACGATTTCCAGTCCATTGAGGTAGAGCGATTTGTCGGTGGCGGCCTTATCCAGCAGACCGAAGCCAAAGGGGTCAGCCTGAAAAATCCTGAAATAACGGTTCGTATTGATATCAAGAATGACCGCTATTTTATGACCCAGAAGCGGGGAGCAGGTCTGGGTGGCTATCCCCTCGGGTCTCAGGAGCCGGTTCTCTCGCTGATTTCCGGCGGTTTTGACTCTACGGTGTCGAGCTTCCTGACCATGAAGCGCGGTATCCGCACTCACTTCTGCTTCTTCAACCTGGGTGGGCATGCCCACGAGCTGGCAGTAAAAGAGGTGGCTTTCTACCTGTGGAACCGTTTTGGTTCTTCTCGCCAGGTAAAGTTCGTTACCGTACCTTTTGAAGGCGTTGTCGAAGAAATACTGACCAAAGTGGACAACGCCCAGATGGGCGTTATTCTCAAGCGAATGATGCTCAGGGCCGCCACTAAGGTGGCTAAAGAGATGGAGATGGCGGCACTGGTCACCGGCGAAGCCATTGGTCAGGTTTCCAGCCAGACACTGCCTAACCTGGCAGTGATTGACTCGGTAACCGATGCCCTGGTGCTCCGGCCTCTGATTACCATGGATAAGCAGGCAATCATCGATATATCCATACAAATCGGTACTGAAGAATTCGTTCGTAATATTCCGGAATACTGCGCAGTGATCTCGAAAAACCCCACCACCCGGGCCAGGGTAGAGAGAATTGTGGCAGAAGAGGAGCGGTTCAACTTCGATGTACTCGAACATGCTATTCAAAGCCGGAGAACGGTCTCTATCCACGACATCATTGCGGATGACCTGACCCGGGAAGAAGTTGAGGTGGTTAGTGAAGTACATCAGGGTGAAGTGATTATCGATATTCGTCACCCCACTGAAGAAGAGATAAAGCCATTTACCATGCCCGGACGCGAGGTGGTGATCATTCCCTTCTATCAGCTGCGCACACGCTTCCCGGAGCTGGACAACAATCGACATTACCTGCTCTACTGCGAAAGGGGTGTAATGAGTCAGCTGCATGCCATGCACCTTCGGGAAGAAGGGCATGAGAATGTTGGCGTATTTAACCCGAAGCCGTAAATTTTCTACCGGGAAGACACAGCGATTTACACGCGTTGTCTTTGTGGTTCACAGCTGTATGGTTCAAAAAAGGAGTAACATGGATGAAACTGGCCCTGATCGCTGCGGTGGCAGACAATAACGCCATTGGCATCAATAATAAAATGCCCTGGTATCTGCCGGGAGATCTGCGCTATTTCAAAGCGGTTACCATGGGAAAGCCTGTGATCATGGGCCGGAAAACCTTTGACTCCCTGGGCAAGCCTCTGCCAGGCAGAACCAATATCGTCATTACCCGGGATCACAACTGGCACCATGAGGGCGTCAGCGTAGTGCACAGCCTGGATGATGGGATTGCCCTGGCGGAGGCGGCTAACCTGATCAACGGTAACGAAGAAATCATGGTCATTGGTGGCGAACAGATCTATCGACAGGCGATTGATCAGGCTGACCGGCTTTACCTGACCCGGGTGTATCAAAGTTTTGACGGTGATGCCTTTTTCCCGGACATCAACCCGCAGGAGTGGCGGGAAATCTCCCGGGAAGACACCCAATCAGAAGATGAGCAGCCACTGACTTACAGTTACCTGGTGCTCGACAGGACCTGAATATCAGCACCTGTTGTTTTTCCCTCTTTTACCTTGGGAATAAGCCACATTTCCTGCCGCCTCAGATGCAGGAAATGCCCTTTTCTCCAATTCTGATTGTCTATAGTTAGTTGAACAGCTTGTCATGTTGCATGGAAAAGTTGTCTGTTTTCTATCTTGTTCGCTGGGCAGGCAATGCATCATTTTTACAAATGATCAATAAGTCAATTCAAGCCTTTAATAAGGGTTACCTTAGGGAATGAGGAATGCCCCGGATACCATCTACAGATCATATTTCTTCGCACCGCGCAGGATACCCGCCATCCGAACCCGGTAAAGGTCAACACGCCACGGATACCCGGGAAATAAAATCGGTTGAGACCACCATTCAAGCGGCTGAGCATATTGAATCCAGGCACTGGCATAACCGTTTAATCTCTTTCTGTAAGGAAAAAATAAATCGCTTTATTCACCCTGCCCCCTCAATGACAGTGAGTGATCTGGTTGATGATCTGACCAAATACAATCCAGAGAACCCACAGAAAGTACTTGCTGCATTAAAACTGCATGCTGGCCACATCAAGCTGCATCGATCAGAAGATGGCAGACTGGGTATTTCGGATGGAAATATCGCTATCAGCACAGAAACGATGGAAGCTGTCGTCAAATCCATTCAACTCAGCAGCATGGATATGGCCTATGAGTATTTACGTAAAGGTAAAACACCACCTGATGGCTTCCTGCAGCAAGTACTACTGACGCATATCCATAGAAAAATTCGCCTGGCAATGCAGTATGAAAAAACCTCCGGCTTACCCGTCATGCAGCAACAACTTCAGGGAAGAGAGCAATATGGAGTGCATCCTGAACAACAATATGAATATATTAAAAACTTATTAATAAAGGTTGGCATAAAAGATGAAAAAACGTTCACTTTTGAACGAATGCTTGAGTTTAAAAAAGAGTTACGAAACAACCTGGTTCTGCCCATTGAGGAACAAAAATCAGCAACCGGCAATAAAGTAAAAAGTATTGACAGTGCAGCCCTCGATCATCAGCAGCCGCCACTTCCTCAGCTACCTGAGCCGAAGAAAACAGGTCATTTTATCGAGAAAGAAGACAGTAAACATATTCAACGACTGGCTTCAGGAGAACGTTTTTTTGCAAATATACACCTTAAAGATATTGGCAACAGAATAAAGAGAAATATCTTACGCAATAAACGAAACCAGATTTACAATTTCTTTATTTTACTTACTGGAGCCATCCTCACTGCTATTTTCCCACCTGCTGGAATTGCCATTGGTATTGCCGTTGCTGTCGGACTGATCACTGACTTGGGTTACATCGCTTTCTGGTCTTCCAGTACCGAACTCTGGCGCAGGGTCAGGATGGTCAGAGGACTTAAACAAATAAAAAAATACGCTGACTTTGACTATACCAACTTTGATAAGTCAAATGACAAGAAAAGAAAAAAGCTCATCAACAAACTTCGTTATCGATGCACTCATAAAACCTTTTCACAGATATACAATGCTTATGCTGATCTCGAAAAACAGGCAATAAAACTCAAAACAATGGCAGAAAAAGAACAGAAGACACTGGCAGAGTCTATTGCTTTAGAGAAAGAGAAAGCACTGTATTTTGAGCGAAGAAAAAAACTGAAAGCCAATTTATTTTACTTTGACAAGCTTATCGAGAATGTCGTGATCAGCCGCACCATTCTTGAAAACCGGCATATAAAGGATCTGGAAGACCTGTGGAATTCAAAATTTAAAGATATGCCTCCTGAAAAAAGAGAAGAACTGTTCAAGAGTGTCACCACAAACAGAAAGTTAACCATTCACGGCTACCAGATAAAAACCAATAAAAAAAAATGGATGCAGCAAATCATTCCTCACTGGATGAATCCTGCCCGGCACACAGCAAGTCAACCGGATTCTGATAATGCGGGAATTGAGCCTAAAAAAGAATCTGTGGCCTTTAAATCAGCCGGGATTTTGAAAAGCATGATTCAGGATTTTTTCTATACCCAAGTCAAAGGAACCTTATATAAAAACCTGGTAAAAATTTTCAAAATAGCTGGAAAAAGAGGAAGCACCATCAATTTAACCCCTGTCGCTCCAAAGATTACTTTGAGTGGAGTCTTGTGCTATGTGGCTTTCTTTTTTACGGATATGGCTGCCGATCATGCAAATACCAAAGTTAATAAAAAGAGAATGGCAAAGATTATTAAAAAGCAGCCTGATTATACCAGACAACTGTTTGGCAAACGGCTAAGAACAGGGCGCGAGGAAGTTGGTACGCTACGCTCACTGGCCAAACAGGAATTGGAGCCAATGGTTGATCATTTACTCCAGTCGATAAAATCAATGGAAGACATTGGCAACAGTCTGGAAGAAGCCAGACAGCGAAGTGAACTACTCAACAAAGGGCCGTATGAGTCAATGAGTGATGAAGAAGCCGCGATAGTTATCCTTAAACATGCCGCCTTACAACAGTTGCTTGATCAGGAAATTAACAGTGCATTCGGTACATTCTATCGTGTTGTTCAGGAAAAAAGCGCCAACTGGAACAAACAAATAGCCAAAACACTGATTGGTAATAGTGTACGGGTTGTTACTACTGTATCCGAAGGCCAGGAACGCAGATATACTCCAGGGGCTGACCGGGTGAGAGAATCAGCGGATCAGCATGCTCACAATAAACATCAGCGTTTATCATCAGAGGATTTCTTGCACTCTATCCGAAACCAACCCTGTGGCCGTCTGATTATCCGGTTTCGTACAGGAGAAATATCAGAAGGCCTGGCACTCAAGGAAATCAGAGAACTCGATAGTCTGGACGAACTGCTTGACTTAAGAACCTGGATTGAAAAAGCACAAAGAGAAGGAAGTTACCAGAAGCACGAAGAGACTCTCAGGCTGTTCCACAGCATTATTACTTATGTTATTGGCAGCAAATATAACTCTTCTCAATCCCCTCAACACCCAATTGGCAACCAGCGCCCGATTGATCCGGTTTAGCCGTGTCCTGGCCATCGATAGCGCCGCTGCCCACAGTTCAAGCCCACAACTTCGGAAAGCAACAATACGAACCGGTAGTTGTACCAACCTATAATCGATAGATTGTCTATAGGAGAACACTGCCTTATGTTTGTACGTCGTCTGTTGGGTGCACTGTTGGTATCCACTCTGGCCATGCCGGTTATTGCTGACAATACACTGGTACTGCCTGAGAAAACAAAGCTGCTGGTTCTTGATGGTAAGGATGCCGATCATCTGGGCAGCAAGAAGGACCTCTCTCTTGGCAACGGCCGTCATCAGTTGGTATTTCAGCTGAAAACGCTGGTGAGGGACGGTGGTGATACCAAAATGTTTACCACCAGCCCGTATATCATGGCGTTTGACCTGTCTGGTGATCAGGCCTACACCATTAATGCCCCGAGACTGAAAACAGCAAGAGATACCGATAAACTGTCACAGTCGCCAAAGGCCCAATTCTCAATTACCAATGCCAAAGGTCAGGCGATTCCCTTTGAGTTCAGCGTGCTTAATAAATCCGGGCTGTTAATCGGCGGAGACACGGTGGAGGATATCCAGAAGTTTAACCTGTCTGACAGTCCGGCGGCTGTTCGGGCAATGGCCGGAACCGTTTATATTGCTAACCCGCAAGGTGTCTCATATCAGGTTGCCCAACCTTCTGTCATGCCAGCACCGGCAATGGCTCAGCCAATGAGTGAAAGCATGCTGCAGTACTGGTACAACCAGGCGGATGAAACAACCCGTGAACGATTCCTTCAGTGGGTTTCTGACAGTAAAAAAACCGGGAAGTAGCCTGCTCGTTTGCATTTAACCCAGGAGGTTGTCCGAGAATAGACTGCCCTACGCGGCAACTGCTCCTGCGTTGCTCTAGCACACCATTTCAATGAGTTTGATGTGTACAATCTCCGTTCACCCTGAGCGGAGTCGAAGGGTGATTGGCACAGTCTTTATTCAGGGTGTGGTGTTTACGCCCTTCGACTCCGCTCAGGACGAACGGGGCTTGGGAGTCATTGATAGAAGGAACCCATTAATTACAATTGTCGCCGGGACGGACAGTATTCTCGATCAGCCTCCTACCTTTTTCATAAGAACCTTTGACTGCCTTTTGGGGTTATATTTTGCTTTAAGCTCTGCCGGCAAATCATCACAGGCAACTTCAGCAAACTCCCGCTCAATAAACCAATGGGTAGTCTGGGTGGTCATGACGTAGATTTCGTTCATGCCCTGTTCTTCTGCCAACGCTTCAATATGGGCGAGCAAACGATCACCGCGCTGTGCACTGCGATATTCAGGATGGACCACAACACAGGCCAGTTCTGCAGCACTGGTACCATTTTCATAGTACGGATGAAGAGCAGCACAGCCGATGATCATGCCGTCCAGCAACACGACACTGAACAGCTTTATTTCCCGTTCCAATTCTTTTCGGGAGCGACGGCGCAATATGCCTTTTTCCTCGAAAGGACGGATCAGTTCAAGAATACCGCCCACATCCTCAATGGTTGCACCACGGACTTCTTCATAGTGATCTCTGGAAATCAGCGTACCGGCCCCATCACGGGTAAACAGCTCCATCAGCAGTGATCCATCATCCTGATAGCTGATAATCTGGGCCCGTTCGACACCATCGGAGCAAGCGGTCACGGCGGAGGACAGTAGTCGCCTGGATTCACCAGTCTGCGACTCAAGTTCTTTAATGGCTTCATGGGGAGAAATTCTATTGATCAGATTCCCCAGGTGATCAAAAATCCCCTGCTGCTCAGCGTAAAGTATCAATTTTTCAGCTTGCAGACTGATGGCAGTGCGGGTAGCCACTTCCTCTGCTTCAATATTGAAAATCTCTCCGGTGGGGGAAAGCCCGAGGCAGGAGAGTAAAACCACATAACCACTGTCTAGCAGATGATCGATGGCCTGGCTGTCTATCTTCCGGACTTCGCCCGTATGCTTAAAATCGATACCATCAAGCACACCCAGGGGTTTGGCGGTCACAAAGTTACCGCTGACTACACGAATCCTGGCACCATGCATGGGCGAGTTCACCAGCCCCACCGAGAGCCTTGATTCAATCAGGGCTCGCATATTTCCTGCGGCATCTTTGACACACTCAAGGCTCTGCCTGTCAGTAACCCGTCGTTCATTATGCACTCTGCCATTGCCAGTCCCGCCCTGATGAATCACTGTTTTAATGCCACGTTCCCGTAAACGCTCATCAATCTGAGGGCGGGCACCGTGTACCAGCACCAGTCGGACACCCAGGCTGCTCATCAGTGCAATGTCACTGATGATGTTACCGAGATTGGGGTGAGCCAGCGTTTCACCACTGAGCATGATCACAAAGGTTTTCCCCCTGTGGGCATGAATATAGGGTGATGATTGACGGAAAAACTTCACGTACTTTTCTGCGCTGTCTGCTGAATGTTCCTTTTTTTTCACGCAAGCCACACTTGTTTATCCATGACACTCTATTAAAGGCCGTCCTGATCACATACTCAGGTTATAAGAACATCGTGCAGTACTTCTCTTCAAGATAAGCAGTACTGTCTGATCAATGACTGCAAAATAGCAATCATGGGCTTTATCCGTTCCTGTGAGAGGTATTCATCTGGCTGGTGTGCCTGATCAATATCACCGGGTCCCAATACCACGGTATCCATACCCAGTCGGCTAAAGAATGGAGCCTCAGTAGCAAAGGCTGCGACTTCTGCCTGATGCCCGGTCAGCTTCTCACAGGCAGCCACCAGATCCGAATTCTCAGGACCGGCAAAAGCTTCAATAGCCGGTGTAATTGCTTCGAGTGAGATCTCAACCTGATCCGCTTCAGCAATTGGCAAAAGCCTCTGACGAATTTGCTGCCGCAGTTGTTCGCTGTCCATCCCCGGCAGCATACGAATATCGAAGTCCAGCTGGCACTGCCCACAAATCCGGTTAGGATTGTCACCGCCATGAATGCAACCCAGGTTCAAGGTAGGGGTAGGAATGGTAAAGCCAGAGTTCTGATAACGCTCGGCCAGTTCGGCGCGAAACTGCATCAAGTCAGTGATCACCTTGTGGGCTGTCTCCATGGCATTACGACCCAGTGCCGGATTACTGGAATGGCCTGATTGCCCGAGAATCTGAATACGCTCCATCATGATGCCTTTGTGCATATGAATAGGTCGCATCCCGGTAGGTTCTCCCACCACAGCATACCGCGCTTTTGGTCGACCAAGTTCCGCCAGGGCACGAGCGCCATTCATTGAGGACTCTTCATCCGCCGTGGCCAGAATGATCAATGGTGCTGTCAATGGCGTGCCCAGATACCCCCGAACGGCCTCCATGACCAGGGCAAAGAAGCCTTTCATATCGCAGACGCCCAATCCATAAAACCGGCCATCTCTTTCTTCCAGGGCAAACGGTGAACTTTTCCACAGCCTGTCATTGTAGGGAACCGTATCCGTATGCCCGGCCAGTACCAGGCCTCCCGGGCCACTGCCAAGAGTTGCAATCAGGTTTGCCTTGTGCGGAGCCCCGGGCAGGGGGTGAATCTCGCACTGAAACCCCAACGCTTCCAACCACGCCGCCAGCTCATTGATAACCGGCAGGTTACTCATATCCAGATCAGGAAGGGTTGAGCTGACAGAAGGTATCTCGATCAATCTTGAAAGTGCATGCTGAAATGTTGGCTGCTGGCTGCTCATAACCCTGATTATCACCGTCTAATGAAGGGAGTCTCTTAAGATGATAAACAGGGCAGGCCTTATTGGAAACTAATTCAAGGTTTGCTAGCCAAAAATCAACTTGAGGCAGTGGAAGAAAATAATCGCCAGAATCGCTCCTGCTGGCAGCGTGACCAGCCAGGACATAAAGATGGTGCTGATAACGCGGAGGTTCAAAGCGCCGATCCCCCTGGCCAGTCCCACGCCAAGAACTGCACCAACCAGCGTATGGGTTGTGGAGATCGGCAAGCCAGTGCCGGAGGCCATCACCACCGTAGAAGCGGCCGCAAGCTCTGCGGCAAAACCCCGGCTGGGTGTCAGCTCGGTGATATGAGAACCTATGGTAGCCATGACCTTATAGCCCCAGGTCGCCAGCCCTGCCACAATACCTACAGCACCCACCAGCAGAACCCAGGGCGGAACGGAAGACTTGCCGACAATTTCACCACCACTGATCACCACACTGACAACCGCTGCCAATGGCCCCACCGCATTGGCCACATCGTTGGAACCATGGGCAAAGGCCATGGAACAGGCGGTAAAAATCATCATAACCCCAAAGACTTTCTCCACACTGGAGAAATGAAACGACATATCCGCCTGAATATCTTCCTTTATTTTTGCCAGCGCCATCTGGCCAATAAACATTATGACCAAGCCGATAATCAGTGAGAGCACAGTGCTTTCGGTATAATCCAGCGGCAAGCCAATATGCTTGAGGCCCTTGATCAGCGTCACCATCGACATCATGAAGCCAACCAGAAACATATAAAGGGGCATATAGCGCTTGGCGTTTCTGAAGGGGTTTTCAGTATCCAGAATCAGCTTCTGCACGCTGACAAAAATCAGGAAGGCGAACAGCCCTGACATCAGGGGAGAAACAACCCAGCTGCCAACAATGGCGGCCACTTTTCCCCAGCTGACGGTGTCGGCAGAGATACCAACAGCCGCAAAACCGACAATGGCCCCAACAATAGAATGGGTAGTGGACACCGGCCAGCCGTAGTGCGTAGCGATCAGTAACCAAGTGCCCGCAGCCAGCAGCGAAGCCAGCATGCCATATACCAGCAGATTGGGGTTCCCAGCCAGCAGGGGTAAGGATGGATCAATAATCCCCTTGCGTATGGTTTCAGTGACCGACCCGCCTGCCAGATAAGCACCGGTGAACTCCAGCAGGATAGCGATACAAATAGCCTGTTTAACCGTCAGGGCTCCGGAACCAACCGACGTCCCCATGGCATTGGCAACATCGTTGGCCCCAACCCCCCAGGCCATAAAAAACCCAAACAGGCAGGCCAGGATAAGGAAAACTGTGCCATATTCAGCGATAATACTCATCAGTCTGCATCCGGTTCAGTTAACGGGCCAGCAACAACTGGAGGTAACTACCAACACGGGAAGCCCGATCCGCAAGATCGCCCACCCACTCGATAATCTGATACAGAAACATGACGTCAACCGGTGGCAGCGTTTGCTCAAGATCAAACAGCATACGGCGTATTTTTACCTGGTCCCTGTCAGTTTCGCTCTCAATGTTGTCCAGCTCTTCAACCATTTTTTCCACCAGATCAACTTCCCGCCCCTGAAAACCCGTTTCCAGAAGCTCGTCCAGCTCATGAATGGCTTTCAATGCCTGTGCAGTTGTGGCAATTGAAAGGCGCACATAGGTAATGAATGCTTCGTGCATGGATTCAGGAATAACCATCTTTCTTCCTAACACAAGGCCTGCGATGTCCTTGGCACGGTTAGCCACTTTATCCTGAACGGTCACGATTTCCAGCAGATCGGTACGGGGAACGGGGAGAAAAAGGCTTTTGGGAAGTGACCGGCGGATACTTCGCTTGATGACATCCGCTTCGTGCTCAAATTTGGTGATTGTCTGCTGAACCTCACACGCCGTCTCCCACTCTTCGGCAAACACTGCCTGAAAGAATGGCTCCAGCTGTAACGCACATTTGTGAACAGTGGTAATGTGCTTTTGAATAGGTCCTATTGGTGAGCGGCCGAAAACACTCGCCAGTATGTTGCTGGTAGGCATTTTTCAAATCCATCCGGTTGAACGCCTGATTATAGAAGGCCGTTTCAATTCCTGCACATATGCGCATCAGCTGGCGCGCGCAGCACAGAGTGCCTTTACCCGTGAACCTATGATTTTTATATAATTTCTCCGTCCGATAGAATTTGACAACCGCATTGTGGATAAGAAAATGAGCCAGGAAACCGAATTAAAGCTGTCTGTGCCTGCCGATCAGATTGAGCCGCTGAAAAGTCACCCATTCTGGCAGGAGCATGCAGTACAGCCATCAGAAACCCTTCACCTTGGGAATACCTACTTTGATACCCGGGACCTGAGACTCAACCAGGCCAGGGTGGCTTTGCGGATTCGTGAAGTTAACGGGCAATATATCCAAACTCTGAAAACCCGGGGAGAAAGCATCAATGGCCTGACCCGTCGGGGCGAATGGGAGTGGCCGCTGCGCACCAATAAACTGGACGGGCAGGTTTTGACGCCTGTCTGGCCCGCCGAGCTCAGTGATATATCGATAGAGCAGCTCAAACCTCTATTTACTGAAACAATAAATCCATTTGTCCCCACGCCGAAAAAAAAGAGAGAATATAAGGCAATTCCAGCTGCAAACGGTATTTCACGTGAACAATAATAAAGCAGATGGCCTGCAACACAGGGAACAAATGCTGGATCTGGCAATGGTTGTGTCTGACCTGGTCAGAAGCAAGCATATCGAGCAGGCAACCGCTGATGATATCCTCAGCCGCCCGCGCACACCGGAACAAGTCCGTCTGCACCCCCTGGAATACCTGGCTGAGCTGGAGCTGGAGGATCTTTGTCATCCGGGTAACAAGCTGGATATTGAGCGCCTGTGTCAGTGGCTCGCCGAACTGGCCGGTCAGGATTACTTCCACATCGATCCTCTCAAGATTGATGCTACGGCCATTACCCCCATCATGTCCCATGCCTTTGCCATGCGACACCAGATCCTTGCGGTTGAGGTGACCAGCACTGAGATAGTGGTGGCCTCTGCCCAGCCATGGCATCGAATCTGGGAAGACAATCTGCGCCATGTGAATCGCCGGGAAATCCGGCGGGTTGTCGCCAATCCAACCGATATCCGACGTTATACCGTCGAGTTCTATCGTCTGGCCCGGTCAGTGATGGGAGCCAGCTCGGAGGCCGGTGTCACTTCTGCCTCGCTCAATAGCTTTGAACAGATGCTGGAGCTGGGCAGCATGAAGGCTCCGGATGCCAACGACCAGCATATCGTCAACATTGTTGACTGGCTGCTCCAATACGCTTTTGAACAAAGAGCCAGCGATATCCACATTGAGCCCCGCCGGGAACAATGCAATCTCCGGTTTCGAATTGATGGTGTACTCCACTCGATTTATCAGATGCCAGTCAAAGTCGCCGCAGCAATGACCAGCCGCCTGAAAATTCTTGGCCGCATGAATGTTGCCGAAAAGCGCAAGCCGCAGGATGGACGATTGAAAACCCGTAACGCCGATGGCTATGAGGTCGAACTGCGCTTGTCCACATTACCTACCGCATTTGGTGAGAAATTGGTGATGCGGATTTTTGACCCGGAAGTGCTGGTCAAATCATTCAGCGATATGGGGTTTTCCAGAGAAGATGAACGGCGCTGGAAAGCCATGTCAGGCCAGCCCAACGGTATCATTCTGGTGACTGGTCCCACGGGCTCTGGTAAAACCACCACGCTTTACTCAACACTGAAGCAGCTGGCCACGGATCAGGTGAATGTCTGTACTATCGAAGACCCTATTGAAATGGTGGAGCCTGCCTTCAACCAGATGCAGGTGCAACACAACATCGACCTGACCTTTGCCTCAGGGCTTCGGGCACTGTTAAGGCAAGATCCTGACATCATTATGGTGGGTGAGATCCGTGATCTTGAAACCGCCGAGATGGCAATTCAGGCCGCTCTGACCGGGCATTTAGTCATTTCTACCCTGCACACCAATGATGCGCCCTCTGCCCTGACCCGTTTGCTTGAGCTTGGTGTCCCCCCTTATCTTATTAAAAACACCGTGCTCGGTGTTATGGCACAACGTCTGGTCAGAACCCTCTGCCCGAATTGCAAAGCGAAAGCACCGCTGGACACCAGTGGCTGGAAAGCCCTGACAAACCCCTGGCCCGCATCGGCACCCTCAGAAGTCTATCAGCCTGTTGGTTGCCTCGATTGCCGTGAAACGGGTTATCGTGGGCGTGCCGGCCTTTATGAGATTTTAACCATGAGCCCTCAGGTTAAAGATATGGTTAATGAAAATCCTGACATTACACTGCTCAGCCAACAATGTATCAAGGAAGGCATGTATAGCCTGAGACAATCAGGTGCACAGAAAGTTGCCGCTGGAATGACCACCATAGAAGAAGTGATGCGGGTCACTCCCGAGTGAGCCCGGCAGCAATGTCAGGAAATGGCTTGCAGGAAAAAAATAACAAATCATAAATTCAGGGCCTTTGATATGAAGAAATACGCCTTTCTTTTACCGCTGTTGATCTTTCCAGCGCTGATCAACGCAAGCAGTAATAAGTCAACAGCTATTTACTCCGATAAGCATGGCCAGAAAATGATCGTCACAGAGGAGTCCGATTCATTTGCCAGACAGATAACGGCAAACACGCCCGGCAAGGGCCGTAAACAGGCACTGGAGAACTATATCAACAGCCTGCTAAAGGCACACGCTGTCTATAGCCAGCACGAAAGCCATGAAAAACCCACGCTGGTCTATCAAATTCAAGCCAATCAGGAAGGAACCATTGTTGCTACCCGCAGTGAACAGGGCAGATACGGAGTACAAATAGGTAACAGAAGCTTACCGGTATACGGCATTCATTATGATCTTGAATCCGATTGCTCATGGCAGGAGCAGCTTTGCTGGGTACTTTATCCTTCTTCCCATCAGCAAAAAGAACGATGGTTGGAAATTGCTTATGCTCCCCATGTCATTGGAGAGTTAACTGAGGGTGTTAGCTTGCTGATACGGAATCTTCAGAAGTAATCATTGAGCCTGTAAATAAATTCTGCAGTATCCATTGTTCAATCTCTGCTGACCAACAAAGTCCTTCGCGAGATTCGGGGTAGTTTGTGAAATATCCGGGTTAAGGAGCAACAAGCTTCATGGGTTGGTAATATCGGAAGTCCAGGGCTCTATCCCGATAGGTATACAATTCTTTCATCAGCTCCCTGCCACACAAAATTTGTAGCCCCATCGCCATACTGTCGTAGGGCACTCCGGATTCAGTGACCGCAGCCACGTGGCAAGTATGGCATATTTGGCCACCCTTCCAGAGTTGGATGGACACCTTGCTGAAATAACCATTTTGCCGGATATCAATTTTGTCCGGTTGCTTTTGCCTGATTTGGTTCATCACCTGCTCTAACGTTCTGCGTGCGTTTGCTCTGTTGCCAGTAGTATCGAAAAAATGCAAATTGGCAGTCTTGGCTCCCCCTTTTGATAGATCAACCATAAACCTGATTGCCTTTTTGGCATGAGGATTTGCGAACGCTCGCTGCCCGAGCAGCATTTCAGCAATTATGTGCCAGTCAGAATAGCTTTTATCGTAATTTGAGTGATAGAACTCGCCTGAAGCTTCCAGAGCAACAACGTGCAAAAATTTTTCCAGTTCCTTGTTGCGGTCCTCTTTGGTTAACCCTTTTTCAGTTTCACCCGGCGCTTCGTCAGACTCTACGGCCCGGCAATCGTCTTCGTCATTATCACCGCTGGCAGCTGCCACTGGCGTGTTGGCAGATTGCCCATTGTCAGAGCCATCCATTTTGGCAAGTAATGAGACAAACTCTTGCGAACAGTAGCCGAGGGACTGACCGGAATATCTTAATAAAGTGACAAACCCCTCCAGCTCTTCCAAACCCCATTTCTGTGGTGGTAATGGCGAAATCAGGTGATGATAGGCAGCCATAAATTCGGAAGCAAAGCGAAGATCAAGGACGGCCTCAAAAAGCATGTGATGCCAATAATTTTCAGCATCCGACCCCGGGCTTATTGCCATTGTGTCCATCATTGCTGAATCGATCATTTCCAGGGCTTCCAGGTGCAACCTGCAGTCTGCCACTGACATTCTTACCGATCGATCAACCATTACTGAGAGTCTTTCCAGATAATTCTGCGTGACAGCAAGCTTGTGTTTTCCCTGACGTTCAACAATCATCCTGGCAATGCGGGCAAACTCTTCCAGCTCTGACCGCACGGCAGCACTCTGATTTCTCACCTGGTGTTCGGAGCTGCCATTTTTGCGGAGCTGGTCAGTCAGGTATTTTTTAAAACCTTGATCCAACTCACTGGACACAATGGTTGCACCAACATTATGCAACAACTCCTGCATTGGCGGTGTGAATTGAGGAAAAAGCTGTTTGATTTTGCCAGTAAGCTGTTCATAAAAGCGATCAGCTCCGCCGCTGCTGCGGATGGTAAAACAGGTTTTCAGTTGTTTCACCAGCTCTGTTTTTTGTTGTTCAACATAAGATGAAAAGCTGGAGGCTATCCTTTTTTTCAGGTCATCCATGGTTTTCATTTCTTCAGTGAAGAAATCGCATTCATTGATAAGTTTATATAATTCGCCTATTTCCTTGAGAGACTCTTCAGTTGGGGGGCCATCTAATAATGGTTTGATCTTTTCCAGGTAGATGAAAAACTCGGGAGAGGCTTTCTTCCCCGTTTCCACACAACCTCTGATACCATCTCTGACAATGGCGAGGTTATACTCTGATACGCTTCGCTGTAATGGTTCAGTGCCGGGTGGCGCATAACTGGCTGGTAAACCGGGAGAATCAGCATGGACCCTGACATCACGCCCCGCTCTGACCCCGGATGTTTCAGCACGCTCAGACGATTCTGTTCTTTGATCGCCTCTACGCGCAGCAGCACTGCCATGCAAATACACAGGATTATCCTCACTATTTATGTTCCAGGAGGCTTAGTCCAAGAATACCGTTAGATAACATAGACGGGAATAAGTTCAATCAGCCCGAATGACTCTGTTGATCAAATAGCCTAATTAGCACATAAGCCTTTCCAAAGGCCATTAATGGGATCGTAGCCGCAGTCATTTCCCTGAATGTCTTTCTTTAATATTTCAAATTTAACGATGGGATCAAAATCAAGTGCCTTAACGTAATCGTAATGTTCATCTAAATTGGTAAACCAACGCAGTTGTCCTCGCTCCGGATACTTGCTTCCTCTTCCCTGGGCAAAATACCATTGCTGAGGACCAGCACCGGGCAGACAGTGTTCCAATGTCAGTTTTCCCGCTGACCAGCTTAAGCAGAACTGCTCCCCGGCCTGTTTGTTAAACAGTTTTTTAGACACCAGGTCATAGCGCCAGACCTGATGACTGATGGATTGACAGGCAGTTACCTGAACCTTTGCCCCACCAAAACAGTCGTACTGCCCAACACTGTCCATATGACATTGTGTAACCGCAAGACAATGATTATTGCTGAAATCACCAAGCCGCAACTCTTCAGTCAGCTTTGTTGGCTTTGCCTGCCATGGCCAGTGGCCTGACCAGTGCCAGGACTGAACTTCCTGTTGTTTCAGTGCCTCTTCACCAACTTCAAATCCTGCACACTCAACCCTGCCGGTAAAAGGACTCAGATAGCATTGATCATCTCCCGTTTCAGAGTCGCTAAAGTGGAACGAGACCGGTGAAATATCCGTATCACTTTGCAAGAGTGCTACAAACGCAAGAGGGTCAAAATAATCAGCCCGGCTGTAAAGATGGTCCTGTTGATTAAAAAACCATAGCTGTTGCAAACTTGCTGGTTGGCAAACATCCATGGCCAGATGTTTCGACAACCGGGTCAAACATAGATCAGCACTTCGTTCCAATGAGTGAATTCGTTTCTTTTGGAAGTCAAACTTCCACCTCTGCTCCGGTTTTTTTTCATCACAGACCCCGAACGTTATCCTGTTGCTATTCACACAGTCATCCGTCAGCCGGATTTCTTCAGAGCTGCAACCTTCCTGCTCGTCCATTACCACCAGACACTGGCCTGTATCTTTTTGTTTTAACAGAAAGTTACTGGCATAAATCGGAGGTTTAACATCATCCATTCCATAGGCATTATTGCCGGGGGTCATGATCAATAGATAGACACATATCGGGTATAAAGACCTGTAGGCTGAGCTGAGAGTCATGTGTATCCCCAAAATTTATTTCAAAAAGATTACGCGAACCATTAATAACCCATACAACAGAACATCTGGATTTCTCTATTTTTATTGGCCGTAATCCTGAAAAATAAAGACCAAAAAACCAGAAAACCCCGCAAAGCGAGGTTTTCTGGTTTCAACTGGAATGATTTTGCTTGCTATTAGAATTGACCAGGAGATAAGGCAAATAGTTCCTCAGTTCCCGCAAGAGCGGCGGCCGCTGAACTTTCAAAGCGAGGCAGTAAACGCTTGAAATAATACCGGGCAGTCAGCTGCTTGGCTTCCAGCCAGGATTGGTCTTCACTGCCTTCAGCAAGCTGGCTCGCTGCTGTTTTCGCCATTAATGACCACATCCAGCCATAGGCAACGTAGGCAAAAGCATTCAGGTAATCAACACAGGCAGAATTAATGACATTGGGGTCATTTTTCGACTGCGCCAGAAGTTTGCGCGTCAGCTCCTCAAGCTTATCAACCGCAGCCAGCAGCTCTTCAGCAAATTCATCATTAGCGTCCACTGAGCCCCGAACTTCACTCAGGAATGTTTCCAGGTAGGCTCCACCGCTCAGGGCAATTTTACGTCCGAGCAGATCCAGCGCCTGAATACCGTTGGTTCCTTCGTAAATCTGGGTGATGCGCACATCCCTGACCAGTTGTTCCTGGCCCCACTCACGAATAAAGCCATGACCACCAAACACCTGCTGACCGGCAACACAGCTTTCCAGCCCTGCATCGGTTAAAAAGGCTTTCACAACGGGAGTTAACAACGCCACCAGGGCAGAAGCCTTCTCTTTTTCATGGTCATCCTGACTGAACTTGGCAATATCCAGTTGTTTGGCCACATAGGTGGAGAAAGCCCGGCCGCCTTCATTCATGGCTTTCATATTCAATAGCATTCGCCGGATATCCCCATGGACCATTAATGGGTCCGCCGCTTTATCTTTTTGCACAGCGCCACTGGCGGAACGTCCCTGGATGCGATCCTGAGCATATTCGAGTGCGTTCTGGTAGGACATCTCACTGCTGCCAAGCCCCTGAATCCCCACAAACAGGCGCTCGTAGTTCATCATGGTGAACATGGCATTCAGGCCTTTATTCAGTTCTCCCACCAGATAGCCTTTGGCCCCATCAAAATTCATGACACAGGTGGCGGAGCCGTTAATGCCCATCTTGTGCTCAATGGAACCACAGGCAAGGGCATTTCTTTCACCCAGAGATCCGTCCTCATTCACCAATACCTTAGGTACCAGAAACAATGAGATGCCTTTAGGCCCGGGAGGTGCATCGGGAAGCTTGGCCAGCACCAGGTGGATAATATTCTCAGTAAGATCATGCTCCCCGCCGGTAATAAAGATTTTGGTACCGGTGATGGCGTAGCTGCCATCGCCATTGTCTTCCGCTTTGGTGCGGATGATACCAAGATCGGTGCCCGCATGGGGTTCCGTCAGACACATGGTGCCCGCCCACTCACCGGAATACATTTGCGGCAGGTACGCTTCTTTTAACGCATCGGAGGCGTGGGCATCAATGGCCAGACAGGCCCCGGCCCCCAGGCTCGGGTAGAGAGTGAATGCCAGGCTGGCACTGCAGACCATTTCATCAAACTGGGCAGCCAGTACCTTGGGCATACCCATACCACCATAAACGGGATTACCACCCAGCCCGCTCCAACCGCCTTCAGCGAACAGTTTATAGGCTTCTTTATAACCTTCCGGTGTGGTCACCTGACCGCTGTCCCATTGACACCCTTCTTCATCTCCCGGGCGGTTCAAAGGGGCAATGGTGCGAGAAGCCAGTTTGGCGGCTTCTTCCAGAATCGCATCTGCAGTTTCCTGATCCACCGTTTCACTGACAGCAGGCCACTGAGCCCACTGCTCAGCTACGTTGAATACGTCGTACATTACGAACCGCATGTCGCGAAGGGGGGCTTTGTACTCGGCCATTACTCTCCACTCCTGGAATTTTTTTCTTACTATTGGAATACAGCCATTATGCCTTTGAGTTATACGCAAAAGGACACAAAGTGGCTCATAGCTGTTTTACCGGCAACCTGTCAGGTTTAAGCGTCCATAATGGTATTGGTAATAAAAATGTCTGCATCTGAAGAGCATAGCGGGGTTACTTGACGAAGAAGCGGGAGTCCCATTTATCGCAACCACACCAGGACAGCTTTCAGTCACACAGGCTGTTGAGTTCCGTGACGCCATGTTACCTGAAGAGTCCCTGTTTTTCAGCAAAAGACTGTGCTTCTTTGTGTTTCGCTGTCGTATTTAGAAATTAAAGAAAACCTCCACGCCGATGTAGCGATGATCAACGTCGAGTGACGTTTTCCGGTAAGGGGAAAAACTGGCAGCCGGGGGCATAACGCTCAATCGAATGGACAAGTTTTGTATTGTCCCCTCACCACTGTCACCACCGACCCACTCACTGAATTTGCCAACCGGGTCCAGCAGAAATAGTGCGGTAGAACCTAACACCTTGGAGCCCATCACCTCACTGTCATTGTCCAGAATTTTCTGTTTTTTCTGATAAGCCCATTCCCCGTAGAGCCACCCGCCGAGAGGAGTCACAATGATATCTTGAATGGATGGCGGCTCACACATCGCTTCAATGCCGTATTCATACAGGAAGGTGGACATCAAAAATGAATAAACAAACGAGTTCCACTGGTTATAGCCCGATGACCGGGCCATAACGTAGTACACACCTCCAAAATAAGGATGCCCGATATAATTGATGTACCATTTATCGGTGTCCCATACAGGCCCTGACTTGACATTGCTCCACCACTTTTTGATGGGCCTGATTTCCGATTTATCCCAGTTGGAAACACTTTCTGGTAACAGAGCGATCACTCCCAAAACCCCCAGCGCCAAACCAAACGTCACTTTGGTTTGGTACCAAAGTCTGGCCTGATTCTCTGCCGGTTTTTTATCAAATAGCGTGATGTCCCAACTCTGGTCTTTATCTTTTAAAAACCAGCGCCAGTCGTCAGAAGGCAATGGCGATTGCTGCACAAATGATGGTGGATGTTGGCTCAAGACTTCTGCCTGGCGGGTCAGATCATGATGCACAGCAGCCAGTGAAGGCCCTTGAGCAGGGTTGAAATCATCTGAGAAAACAGGCGGCAATAATCCCGATAACATAAAAAAGAAGGCAAGAAGAATTAACAGGCTTTTTATCGTTTGGGTATTCTTCTTCATGATGCGACATCAATACAGCGTGATTGCTGAATTCAGCTCCAAGGTCTTATAAGTAGTTAACCAAATGAAATCATATATTTCTGACTAAGTTGTCAGTCACTCTGCGGCGTCGCAACTCCGGTCACATAGCTACGGCTATGCTCCCTACGTTGCGCCTTGCATAGCAACTGCCCACTTAGCCAGAAATATACGATTCCATTTGGCCAACTACTTAAAAGCAAATCAAATTTTATAGACCATATTTTTATAGCTGGCAAAACAGTCAATGCGGCTAAAGACTGAGTTCAAGTGCACCAAAAGAGTGAAACAAGCAAGAAAAATCCTTTTTCAGTGAGATCTTCATGAACATCCATCATAAATAAGTGCCAATTGCCGATAAAGTAAGCTAACTTAATTTAACCGTCTTCTTTTTGTTTGATCATTTTATCGGATCAAACAGTGTTGATTCGATTGTTCGGTTCCGGAAGATAAGCTGTCCTGCAGTTCCGATATTGTTGACCAGATACTCAGGCATCTTATGCGATATCTTCTCGTCTTGATCACTGCAATCCTGCAGATTTTTTTTTCCACCCTGTTTAATCAGTTAGCCAGCAAATTGCTTAGACCTCGTGGTCGAATCATCTCCAGAAAAGAGCGCATCAAGCGCAGCTGGGTCAGAACGATCTGGTTGGTAGCAGGCACTCTCATGCTATTTAATCCGGCACTCCCGGTGATTATGATTATTGCCTTACCCACTACTTTTCTGAGCTTTATGATTCTTGATGAAATGCGGTAATAAACTGCAAAAAAAAGGCTACCAACCGGTAGCCTCTCTGTTTATTGTTTGGCTTATGGCTGATTCACTTTCAGCCCGTCAGACCAGCGAATTAAACGTCGCCAAAATCATCCGCTTCCATGGCCATCAGATTGTCGGCACCAGACTCAATGCACGCCTTGTGCATCTGGGCTCTTGGTAACAGACGCTGGAAGTAGAACTGTGCAGTCTGGATTTTAGCCTTATAGAACCCTTCTTCAGTGGTACCATTCGCCAGGGCTTCTTTTGCCGTCAGTGCCATCCGGGCCCAGAAGTACGCCAGGCAGGCATAACCGGAGTACATCAGGTAGTCAACCGAGGCGGCACCAACTTCTTCCCGGTTCTGCATGGCCTTCATACCAATCTGCATGGTCAGGTCGCCCCACTCCTTATTCATGGCAGCCAGCGGCTTGATAAACTCCTGGAGTTCTTCATTGTCTGCCTGAGCCTGACAGAACTTATGAACCTGCTTGGTGAAGGGCTTCATGGTGGCACCCTGAGTCATCAGGACTTTACGACCCAGCAGGTCCAGCGCCTGAATACCCGTGGTTCCCTCATAGAGCATGGAGATACGGCAGTCACGAACATTCTGCTCCATCCCCCACTCACTGATAAAGCCATGCCCACCGTAACATTGCAGACCGTGGTTAGCGGCTTCAAACCCGGTCTCGGTCATGAACGCCTTAACAATAGGCGTCAGGAAACTCATTTCCAGGTCAGCCTGTTTCCGGACTTCTTCATCAGGACTCTTCACCAGGTCGGCCATTTGTGCCACGTAGTAAACCAGTGCCCGGTTACCTTCCGTCAGTGCCTTGATGGTCAACAGCATACGGCGAACATCCGGGTGAACAATGATCGGGTCGGCAGGCCCATCAGGGTTCTTCGGGCCGGAAAGAGAACGCATCTGCAGACGGTCACGGGCATATCGAACAGCCCCCTGATAAGCGATTTCTGCATGGGCAAGACCCTGAATACCGGTGCCCAGACGGGCAGAGTTCATAAAGGTGAACATATAGTTCAAACCTTTATTGGGCTCACCAATCAGATAACCGGTGGCTTCGTCAAAGTTCATCACACAGGTGGCGTTACCATGGATACCCATCTTATGCTCGATGGAACCACAGCTGACACCATTTGTTTCACCCGGAGCATCCGGGCGATGACGGGGAATAATAAACAGGGAGATACCTTTGGTGCCTTCAGGTGCCCCCGGCAGACGGGCAATAACGATATGAACAATATTCTCTGCCATATCGTGTTCCCCGGAAGAGATAAAGATTTTGGTGCCGGTAATACGATAAGTGCCGTCTTCCTGGGGTACGGCTTTGGTTTTCAGCATACCCAGATCAGTACCGCAGTGAGGCTCAGTCAGACACATCGTACCGGTCCACTCACCGGAAATCAGCCGGGTAAGGTACGTTTCTTTCTGCTCGTGGGTACCATGGGCTTCCAGAGTATTCATTGCGCCATGGCTCAGCCCGGGATACATCCCCCAGGACCAGTTGGATTCCCCCATCATTTCACTGAGCACCAGGCCCAGCGAAGCAGGGAGACCCTGGCCACCATGCTCAGCATCGCTGGACAGCGATGGCCAGCCACCTTCAACAAACTGTTGATAGGCGTCTTTAAATCCGGTGGGGGTTTTAACGCCTTCTGGTGTCCAGGTACAACCTTCTTCATCACCGACACGATTCAGCGGTGAAAGTACCTGTTCACAGAATTTGGCACCTTCCTCCAGGATGGCGTCCACCATATCCGGAGTGGCATCCTGACCTTGAGGGAGGTTTGCGTAATGTTCTTCATAGCCCAGAACTTCATTACGGACAAAGCGGATATCTCGCAGGGGGGCTTTATATTCTGGCATGATGCATCCTCGATATTCTTTTACTTATGGATAAAGATGAGTATAGCACGATTCAAACAACTGTTTGAAACTTACGTTTAGACAGAATAAATGTCAATACATGACAGCAAAAGTTATTACGAGTGAATTCAAGTCAATCAAGCCAATGGTGAAATATCCAGATACCCGGCAACCTGACTGGCACTGGTCTCCTCAAGAAAGGGCACCACACCAAGACAGGGTGCTGGAATCAGACTTTTCAGGGTGTCCAGATTGTCATCATAACGGCTCATATCAGGATCCACCTGATTCGCCACCCAGCCTGCCAGCCTGACACCATCACGGAGAATGGCTTCAACGGTAAGCAAGGCATGGCTGATACAGCCCAGTTTCATGCCAACCACCAGAATAGCAGGAGTATTCAACGCTTTTGCCAGTCCGCTGATCATCTCCCGTGAGTTCAGGGGGACCCGCCAGCCACCAGCGCCTTCGATAAGAGCCAGATCATTTTTTTGCATCAAGGCTCCGCGGCTGTAGCCCACAAGTCGATCCAGGGTCATACGCACACCGGCTTCCTGTGCCGCAATATGGGGGGCAATGGCAGGTGCCAGAGCCAGGGGGTTTATCTGTTCGTAAGGTAGAACAAGCGTCATGGCTTCCATCAATGCCAATGCATCGTCATTTCTCAGGCCGTTTTCAGTGTGCTGACATCCTGCAGACACCGGTTTTAAGGCCAGCGTCGTTAACCCTGTTAAGCGCGCTGCCTCAAGCAGTCCACAGGTGACGACGGTTTTCCCGGCATCCGTATCCGTACCGGTGACAAAATAAGTTTTTCCCATTTTCTACTCTTCACACACTGGCTTCTGCAAGACGCCGTAAAGGACCTGATAGGTCAAAGGCAATCCTTCAGGCTGTCGTATTTGTTCATAAGCCTGTTGCAAGGCTTCAAGCTTCCGTCGGGTCACCAGGCCACCTTTATCCGCCAATACGGTGTTTACCCCCAGAGCCTTTAAACTGCGCAACAGGGAGATCACATCGGGATAGAACAGTGTTTCAGGCTTCAGTGAGAACGCCTGGCAAACCAGATCACTGGCGTTCATACGCTGTTTCTGAGTATCAAAACTGTCAAAGCGGTTAACCCGATTATTTTCCCCCACCAGACACCATGCATTATCCAGCTCTGCCAAGCTGCCTTCAGCCAGGGTAGAAAAGACAAAAGTCCCACCAGGCTTCAGTACTCTGCTCACCTCACCAAGCACCTGCTCGAAGTCGCACCATTGAATAGCCAGGCTGGAATAGATCAGATCCACAGCACCGGACTGCAAGGGCATGGACTCAATATCACCAGAGCACCAGTCAACCCGGGGATGGCTGGTATTGTGCCGGGCAAATTGCAGCATCCCCATGGCCAGGTCCATACCGATGACCACGGCATTGTCATATCGTTCAGCCAGCGTCATTGTGTGCAAACCGGTTCCGGTACCCAGGTCAAGAATACGGTGGGAGTGTAATGCTTTTGAGCCTGGCTGCTCTGAGCTGAGTCGGGCCGGTAAGCCCTGCATTGTCCGGGCAGCGACCCGCTTCTGTAATATGGCCGCCTGATCATAACTGTCAGCAGCCCGACTGAAGTTTTCAGCGATACGCTGCTTTACCCGAGCGTTTGCCCGGTCTGTTGTCACGCTAATAGCAGAGGAGGCAGGCCGAAGATCTGCCAGGCCACCGGCAACCTCATTATGGACAGGGATCGAACTCATGTTCCGACATCCCCGCTGGACAGCCGCCGCACCTCACTGATAACCGGCTCGGGGTCATCCATAAAGAAACAATGCCCTCCATCAAGCACCTGAACCCGATGCTTGGCAAACGCCTGCTCAATGGCATCAGCTGCCTCCACCGGAACAAGGGCATCGTCTTTACCAAACAGATGAGTCACCGGGCAGCGAATATCACCAAATACGGAACGAAGATCACTCTTGCCCAGTATGCCCAGCAGGCTTAGCAGGGTGCTGTCTTCGGCCTGATGATCAAGGTCAGCATCAGACAGTAGTGCCTGCAGGGCTTTCGATAGCTCTTTCCGCCGTGGACTGCCGGAGCTGCACAGCAGAACAAACTGTTGCAGCGTCTTGTCACGGGACTGGGACATGCCTTGATAAAAACTGGCAAACAGCGTCGGATCCATTGCCTGCTGCCAGCTGTCATTCTGCACAAAACAGACATTCGCCCCCAGGTTAACGACAGCGGCCACATTATCCGGATACCGGCTGGCATACAGCGTTGCCAGCATTCCGCCTAGCGACCATCCCACCAGCACCGCAGGCTTCTCAAACAGCTGGTGATCCAGATACGTCAGCAATGAGTTCCAGTCATGACTTGTTTTGTACGCTTGTGACTCACGCACCAGGCCAGGCAACTCGACAATGGAAACCCGGCGATGGTCAACATCCAGGGCGTCCGCCAGTGACGCCATGGCACCGGCTGGCATGGCCCAGCCACTGATTAAAACGATCGGGTATTTACTCATCAGGACAACACTCCTGTCATCGATAACGATGCGGTGGCAGGTTGATCAGAAACGTCTGCAACACCTGTCGACTGTGCAGCCATTTTAAGCGCATCCAACAGGCGATCAACATGATGTAACTCATGGGATGCACTGAAGGTAATACGTAATCGGGAAGATCCTTCAGGCACCGTCGGAGGACGGATTGCCGTGACCAGTATCCCCTGCTCAGACAACCGGCGGCTTATGGCCACCGCCCGTCTTGCACAACCAACCAGCAACGGTTGTATCGGTGTTGATGACGGCATCAGAGGCAACCCCAGCTGCTCACAACCGGACCTGAAATAGTGAACCAGTGTCTGCAAATGTTCCCTGCGCCACTGTTGTTCCCGTAGCAGCTTCAGGCTGGTCAGGGTCGCCGACGCTACCGCCGGTGGCATGGACGTGGTATAGATATAAGTCCGGGCAAATTGAATAAGCGTCTCAATCAAAGCGTCACTGCCCGCCACAAATGCACCATAAGTTCCAAACGCTTTGCCCAATGTCCCCACCAGCACCGGCAGATGTTTCTGGTCCAAGCCATAGGCTTCGGCAACACCACCGCCAGTGGTTCCCAGGAAACCAAAACCGTGGGCATCGTCCACCATCAGCCAGGCCTGGTGCTGCTCAGCAAGTTCCGACAGCGCCTTTACCGGCGCAACATCGCCATCCATGCTGAACACGCCATCTGTTACGATCAATTTGCGTCGGGCACGGGTTTTCTGAAGTCGGTTAGTGAGGTTATCCACATCATTATGCAGGTAACGCTGGAACCGGGCACCAGACAACCGTCCGGCATCCAGTAATGAGGCATGGTTCAGGCGATCCTGAAACACCGCATCCTGCCTGCCCAACAAGGCACTGATCACGCCCAGGTTAGCCATATAGCCATTGGCAAACAGCAGCACACGCTCTCTGCCGGTAAATTCCGCAAGCGCTTCTTCCAGCTGATGATGTGCCCGGCTGTGCCCCACCACCAGATGGGAAGCACCGCCACCCAGCCCATAGTGATCCGTTGCCTGTCGAAAGCTTGCGATAACATCGGGATGGTTTGCCAGGCCGAGGTAATCATTGCTGCAGAAGGCAAGACAGTGCTGGCCATTGATAATGACCTCAGGCTCCTGGGGCGAGTCCAGGGTTTGACGACGGCGATAGAGGCCAGCGGCATGGCGGGCCTCAAGCTCCTGTTCCAGATTGAAGCTCATCAGCCATGACCAGCCATGTTTCGATCCGACTGGCTGGCCATGGCATCGTAGTAATGCTCATTGCTTTTTTCAGCGTCGTACATTGCTTTAATCGGGCACTGCTCAGGAGGCTGTACCGCGGATTGCTCACCCCAATCATGCCCTTTATTGATGCCGAGCTTGGCAAACAGCTGCCGGTCCTTATTCGCCTCAGGGTTCGCGGTGGTCAGCAGTTTATCACCAAGGAAAATTGAGTTGGCTCCCGCCAGAAAGGCCAACGCCTGAAGCTCATCACTCATCTGCTCACGCCCGGCCGACAGACGAATGTTGGACGCTGGCATCATAATTTTGGCCACGGCGATGGTACGGACAAAATCAATACCATCCACCGCCTCAGCGTCTGCCAATGGCGTGCCAGCGACTTTCACCAGCATATTGATAGGCACACTCTCCGGATGCTTCGGCATATTGGCCAGCTGAACCAGCATCCCGGCACGATCGCGCTCGTTTTCACCCAGACCCACAATGCCACCACTGCAGACATTCATCCCCGCCTCCCGGACAAACGCCAGAGTGTTCAGCCGGTCAGCATAAGTTCGGGTGGTAATGATGTTGCCATAGAACTCTGGCGAGGTATCCAGATTGTGGTTGTAGTAATCCAGTCCTGCCCCGGCCAGCTCCGTAGCCTGATCCTCACTCAGCATGCCCAGGGTCATGCAGGACTCAAGACCCAGTGCTTTCACCCCCTTAATCATTTCAATAATGTAAGGCATGTCCCTGGCGGGAGGATTTTTCCAGGCCGCCCCCATGCAGAAGCGGGTAGCACCGGAAGCCTTGGCGCTTCTGGCCTCCTCCAGTACCTTCTGCACCTCCATCAATTTTTCTTTTTCCAGACCGGTATTGTAGTGACCACTCTGGGGGCAATACTTGCAGTCCTCCGGACAGGCACCCGTCTTGATCGACAGTAATGTGCTAACTTGCACCTGGTTTGGATCAAAATGTTCTCTGTGAGCCAGCTGGGCCTGAAAGATCAGATCATTGAACGGCTGTTGGAAAAGTGCCTCTACTTCTGACAGCGTCCAGTCATGACGAACGACACTGTGGCCAAAAGAGCTGGAGGAATTTTCTGCTGGAGCTGAACTGGTATTGGACATGACATCCTCTGGGGGAGGGAACACCGATCACAGAAGGGAAGAAAACCTTTGCTAACGGAGACCTGAGATTTATTCATTGTTTGAGTTAACAACCATGAAAATGAAATTACCAATCACTAGAACGACATTTTCACAATAAAGATGCAAAAGATGATAACGGAATTACTGCCACCGTCAATCTATGAAATTCTTTAAGGTTTACAACTGGTCTAATTTTAAGCAGCAAGTACAGATCAAATGCATTCTTTGCCGGGGCCATACCACACTTGCCCAACCGCTTTGCCGATTATGCCTGGCAACATGCCCGGTTCCATTGTGCTTTTGCTCCTGCTGCGGCTTGCCCATTCAAGACAGCGACACGGGCATTTGTGGCCAGTGCCTGAAGCAACCGCCCTTATTTGACCACTGTCTTTCACCATTTCTGTACCAGTTTCCCGTCAACCGGATATTACAAATGGTGAAATACCAGTCCAGGCTGGAACTGATAAAGCCAATGGCCGCATCACTGGCTGAATGGTTGCTGGACTATTACCTTGATGATCAGTGGCCGGAAATCATATTGCCGGTACCACTGCACCGCAAACGGTTGCGGGAAAGAGGTTATGACCAGACGCTCCTGCTGACCAAAGCCCTGAAGAAACTGCTCAGTGTCAGAGAACTGGACATTGAACAACAGTTGATCAAAAGAACCATCCACTCTGTACCACAGCAAAGCCTGGACGCCACCGCCCGACAAAAAAACATTCGCAACGCATTCACTTTAAACGGCACACCGCCGTGGCACCACGTTGCCCTAGTGGACGATGTGGTAACCACGGGTGCCACCGTCAATGAAATCACCCGACTGTTGAAAAAAAGTGGTGTTAAACGCGTGGATATATGGAGTGTTGCCAGAACACCGGAGAGCTGATGATTATTGAAGCTGCTCCCGGACAGCCTCCAGGAACTGCATTCAGGGTAATTATCCACATTAATTTCAAAGCAGAATTCCTCCCGGCGTCAGTGGCCAGTCTTTACTATTGGTTATAGAATCCCCTCCACAGAACTCAGACTCCTTCGGAGGCCCGCATGAACACGCCTACTCAACATCCATACGACCAGCTGACGCCTGACCGGGCACTGGACGCAGTTGAGAGCGCAGGATTTCTGAGCGATGCCCGCATTATGGCCCTGAACAGCTATGAAAACCGGGTTTACCAGGTCGGCATTGAGGACAGTGAACCCCTGATTGCAAAATTCTACCGCCCCGAACGCTGGTCAAAAGATCAGATTCAGGAGGAACATCAGTTCACCCTGGATCTCCAAGCGATGGAATTACCGGTGGTCGCCCCGATGGCTGACGAAAAAGGCAACACACTGCATGAGTTTGAAGGCTTTCTGTTTGCCCTGTTTCCCCGTCAGGGCGGCCATGCACCGGAACTGGATAATCTGGATAACCTGCTGACCCTTGGCCGCACCTTGGGACGCATGCACAAGCTGGGATCAGCCAGTGACTTCCAACACCGCCCGGCGATCAGCTTGCAGCGATACGGCATCGATAATGTTGAATACCTGCTGGCAAACGACTTTATTCCCGCTTCTCTTCTGGAAGCCTACCAGACCCTGACCCGGGACCTGCTCCATCGCCTGGAACTGATGACGCAACAGCATACGTGGCAATCCATTCGGGTCCACGGTGATTGCCACAGCGGCAATATTCTCTGGCGGAATGAGGCACCACACTTTGTTGACTTTGACGATACCTGTATGGCTCCGGCGATTCAGGATCTGTGGATGCTGTTATCCGGAGACCGCCAAGAGCAGACCCTGCAAATGGCCGAGATTCTGGAAGGTTACACAGAGTTTATGGATTTCAGCCCTTCTGAGCTGAACCTGGTGGAATATTTTCGTACCCTGCGACTGATCAACTACAGCGGCTGGCTGGCCAAGCGCTGGGATGATCCCGCCTTTCCCATGGCATTCACCTGGTTTAATACCGAACGGTACTGGGCAGAGCATATTCTGGAATTGCGGGAACAACTGGCAGCCCTGGACGAGCCACCACTGTCCGTCTTTGGACAGGTTTAAAAAAATCAGTCTTCCTCAAACCGGTAAGCATCCGGTGCCAGGTTTTCAAAGCGGGTGAACTGGCCAATAAACGCCAGTCGGCAAGTACCGATGGGACCATTACGCTGCTTACCGATAATGATTTCAGCGACCCCTTTGTACTCGGTATCCGGGTTATACACCTCGTCCCGGTAGATAAACATGATCACGTCGGCGTCCTGCTCGATGGCGCCGGATTCACGCAGGTCGGAGTTGACCGGGCGCTTATTGGGTCGCTGCTCAAGAGAACGGTTCAACTGCGACAGGGCAATAACAGGAACATTGAACTCCTTGGCAATGGCTTTCAACGATCGGGAGATTTCCGAAATCTCGTTGGTTCGCCCCTCACCAAAACCGGGAATCTGCATCAACTGCAGGTAGTCAATCATGATCAGGCCCAGGTCACCGTGTTCCCGCACCACCCGGCGAACCCGTGAGCGCATTTCCGAGGGGCTGATCCCCGCCGTATCATCAATAAACAACTTCTTGTCTTTAATGCGCTCAACCGCCGACAACAGTTTTGGCCAGTCTTCTTCTTCCAGCTGTCCACTTCTTACCTTGGACTGGTTGATCCTGCCCAGAGAAGAGAGCATACGCATCATCAGCTGCTCACTTGGCATCTCCAGGCTGAATACCATGACGCCCTTCTCACTGTTCAGCAGGGCGTTTTCCACCAGGTTCATGGCAAACGTGGTCTTACCCATGGAGGGACGGGCAGCCACAATCACCATATCGGAAGGCTGGAGACCAGAGGTCATCTCATCCAGATCCTTAAAGCCGGTGGTGGTACCGGTAATGGCGTTACCGGCATTAAACATCTCATCAATTTTCTTGACGGTGTTTTCAAGAATCTCCCGCACCCCCATCGGGCCACCGGTGTTCGGGCGCTCTTCGGCAATATTGAACACCAGCCGTTCGGCTTCATCGAGAATCGCCTGACTGTCTTTCCCTTCGGGATTATAGGCACTGTCCGCAATCTTCTGGCCGGTATTGATCAACTTACGCAGTACCGAACGCTCAAAGATAATCTCCGCGTAGGCGCGAATATTCGCCACACTGGGCACACTGCCCGCCAGCTCCGCCAGGTAAACCAGCCCGCCCACTTCATCCAGCTCACCCCGGTTTTCCAGGATCTCGGCAACCGTCAGAGGGTCAAAAGGCTTGCTCTCATTGCTCAGTGTACTGATGGATGCATAGATACGCCGGTGCCCCGGATTATAAAAGTCATCCGACGTCAGCTTATCCACCACCCGGTCCAGGGCCTGGTTATCCAGCATCAGCCCGCCGAGCACGGACTGCTCCGCTTCGATGGAGTGAGGGGGTGTTTTAATGGCAACCGTGGCTTCGTCGATGGGAAGCTCCAGCTCACGGGGACGTACATCCAGCATAGTGACGATCTGAGAAAAAAGATTAAATGATGATACGAATTCAGGAGGTAAAAATACAGCGACATTATCTTTTATGATCCTGTTCTTAAAATTTACTTACGTACTAATTCCCAGCCTGTCTGAAATCCCAGCTTAAGAACCCGACGGAAGTGATCTTTGCCAAAACACTCCTCGATAAGATAAGACTTACCCACCTGGCACCATCCAGCAGTAGCAGAGGTTTGCGCTTTTGCTGCTTTTTCCAGTTCAATGAAAGCCTGTCAAACGTTGATGTGAAGCATGTTTTTCAAATACACACTCCATATAATGTGAAACTCTTGTCATAGAATGGAAGCAGGCGTGTCTTTTTACAACTATTGGGGCAAAGCAGGTAATCAATCGGAAAATGATAATGCTGGTTATCATTTGCTGGCCTATCACTGTCTGGATGTCGCTGCGGTTGCTAAGGTTTGGTGGCAGACATCTGCGTCCCTCCGCCGTCAGTTTTGTGATCAAAGTGGTCTGCCAGATGAGCAGACTCAGGCTTGGTTGCTTTTTTTTATTGCTTTGCACGATCTGGGCAAATTTGATCTCCGTTTTCAATTAAAAGCAAAACTTGCCTGGCAGCAGGTTAATCCTGAGGCAAGTTGCTTTCAGCCTCGTTTTTCTCAAAAAGACATCAATGATTATTATCACGGGCCAGCCGGTGTTTATTGGTTATATCAAGACTTACATGCTGGTTTTGCAGGTGAAGATGAAGACAGTTATTTTTTTGATGATGACGATAATGAAAGCTGGGATGCGTGGTTGAGTTGGCTCGGGCCGGTAGCGGGGCATCATGGAACCATGGCAGATAACTCCGACAAAGATAACCACAGCTTTACTTTTTTACCCGGGTCGGTCAGCGCCCAGGGACTGGCATTATTGAAACAGGCTCGCCTGGAGTGGTTGAAAGCTCTGGAGTTTCTGTTTTTAAAACCTGCCGGGCTGACACTGGAAGGTGATCCACCATTTCTGGCTGACGGGACCTTGCTGGCTGGTTTTTGTTCAGTTTCTGACTGGTTGGGTTCATCCAGTGGTGAGGGTGATTTTGAATTTGAAAGCCAGCCAATAGATGATCTACAAGACTGGTTTAAATCTCGTTTGCCGATTGCCAGACAATTGCTTCATCGTGCAGGTATTACCGGTTATCAAAGTCGTGACAATCCTGCTATTCAGAACCTTCTTGAGGCGGGATATCAGCCACGGCAAGTTCAGTGCCTGGTGGGGCAGTTACCGCTAACTGAAAGTCTGACGTTAATAGAGGCCTCGACTGGTTCTGGAAAAACAGAAGCCGCTCTGGCTCATGCCTGGCAATTAATTCAACAGAACCTTGCAGATAGTATTGTGTTCGCTCTACCAACTCAGGCGACAGCCAATGCTATGTTGGGTCGTATAGAAAAAGCTGCACCTGTTATTTTTGAAGGGCAAATCAATGCGGTGCTGGCTCATGGCCGGGCAGGATTTCAAGAGGATTTTATCAATCTTAAACAAGCATTCAACTCACACCCTGCACAGGGGGAAGAGGAGGCCAGAGTGCAATGTGCTCAATGGCTGGCTGAAAGTAAAAAAAGAGTTTTTTTAGGGCAGATCGGCATTTGTACAGTTGATCAGGTGTTGGTTTCAGTGTTGCCGGTGCGACACAAATTTGTTCGCGGCTTTGGTATTGGGCGCAGCGTTCTCATCATTGATGAGGTGCATGCCTATGATGCTTATATGTACGGCCTTTTGGAGGAAGTATTAAAACAGCAACGAGCTTCGGGAGGATCGGCAATTTTGTTATCTGCAACTTTGCCGGATTATCAGAAGCAGCAGTTAATGGAGGCCTGGGCTGGGAAAAAAGTACCTGGCCGTTTTGAATACCCTGTTGATGCACCTTACCCGCTGATAACCTGCTATGGGCAGAAGCAGCAACACTTCTCACTTGACACCCAGCAGCGACCCGCCACAAAGCATGTCAATATTGAAATGCAAACAGTGTCAGAGTTGTTGCCTGATGATGGCTTGTTGGAACGAATGATTACTGCCGCAGAGCAGGGTGCCCAGGTCTGTTTTATCTGCAACCTTGTTGATGTAGCTCAGCAGTCTTTATACCAGTTGCGAGAAAAAGCGGCAGGGCGACTGGATGAAGAGCAGCTGATTTTGTTTCACTCCCGCTTTGTGTTTGCTGACCGTCAAAAGAAAGAAGACAAAGTTCTTGAGCTGTTTGGTCCCGAAGGTAAACGACAGAAAGGGCATATATTGGTAAGTACTCAAGTGTTTGAGTGCTCTATTGATGCAGATATGGACTGGATGATCACTCAATTATGCCCAATTGACCTGTTATTCCAACGTTGGGGGCGGCTACATCGTCATCAAAGCAAGCACAAGCGCCCCGAGGGATTTGGTCACCCCCTTTGTACTGTGTTGGTTCCACCGGAATCTGAAGACTATCAGCTGCATGCATTGATATACGGTGATAGCCGTATACTGTGGCGGACTCAGCAGTTATTGCTTAAGTCCGGAAATATTGTTGAATTTCCTCGCGCATACCGGGAGTGGATTGAACCGGTTTATGAAAAAGACGACTGGGGGAGTGAACCTGATTGGGTTATGAAGTCCCATCAGGATTTTGCTGAGCATCAGCAAAGCCAGCGTATGGGGGCACAAACACTAATTAAATCCGGTATGAATATGCTGGCAGATACTGACAATCATATTTCTGCGGTAACCCGTGACGGTGAAATGAACCTGACACTTGTTCCGGTCACTTGTAATTCCGAAGGTGAACGTTGCTTGCTGGATGGTTCGGTGATTGATGAGTTGAATAAAAGTGACCGCTTTGAAAAAATCAGCCTGAATAGTCTCGGAATACCCGCCAGCTGGAATAAGAAAAAAAGTGAAGGGCAACTGCCTGATATAGATGATGACGGTTTGATCTGGCTGGAAATGGCTTTCGTGGAGCAGGGCTACCGGGGGCAATGGGGAGAGACAGAGTACACCTATTTTCCGGAAACTGGTTTCCAGCGCACAAAAACATGAAATTGTAACAAAGTGTTGTGAATGTTGAGCCTTGATTATTGCACTGGTTGTCAATCTGGAGGGACAAGAAAAATTGAAACCATTCTCATTACTTACTGAACCGTGGATTCCCGTCCAGTACGAAGGAGCCCGGCTGCGAATCACGTACCAGCAACTTTTATGTGGGGAGAAAAAAGGCGATCTTTGTCTACCCCGTGATGACCTGGAGCTGGCTTGTCTGCAATTATTGGTAGCCATAACTCAGGTTTGCTTCACACCATTTAATCGAAAGGAGTTACTGGCCCGGCTCAAAAAGCCTTTGCCTACCGATATATTTCTGACTGGCGTGGAGGATAAAAAGGCTTGGTTTGACCTGAATCACCCGGATACACCCTTTATGCAAATTCGCGGAGTTAAGGCGAGCGAACCGACCCCGATGGATAAGCTGCTGGCAGGTGTGGCAGACGGTACCAATAAAACCTTTATTAATCCTCAAGGATTAGCGGAAGGGCTCTGTGGCAGTTGTACGGCAATAGCCTTGTTTAATATGGCCAATAATTGCCCCAGTATGGGTGGAGGGTTCAAGGGAAGTTTGCGCGGTAGTACACCGATTACGCAACTGATTACAGGGCCTGATCTGCGCATAACAGTGTGGCTGAATGTGCTGCATCAGGACCGTCTGAATAACTCTGTCATGCCGTGGTACAAAGATACTGCACAACAAGCTCCAAACTATGTAGATACCGTGAAAGCAGGTGAGAAAATTTGTGCAACAAATATCGGCCTTAACCGTGGTTTACTGTGGCAACCAGCACATTTTGAACTCTTGCCTGCTGAAGATACTGGTTGCTGTAGCGTCTGTAATGTCACTGCGCCATTGTATAAGGGTTTTAATAAAGCCAAGTTCAAATACACGGTAGAAGGTGTCTGGCCTCACCCACTGTCAGCCCGCTCCTTCAAGATTGCCAAAGGAAAAAAAGAAGAAAAGTTTCCTTCTTTTACCACCACAGCACCTGGCTGGACTCAACTTAGCCGTCTGGTTGTGGCCATGGAATCCAAAAAAGAAGGACAAAACCCTGCGCCTGTGCTGATACAGATCAGGGATGACAATTTGATCAGGCAGAAGTATTTACAATTTATTATCGGCGGTTATAGAAACAAGCAGGCAACTGTGCTGGAGCGTCGCCATGAATTTTTTAGTCTGGCGGATGGCTGGGCTGAACATGGGGAGGTGATCCATCACATTATAGAGACAGGTCTGGGGTATAAAACGGCTCTGCGCAGGGCTCTCTATCTCTTTGCAGAAGGTATCAAGGATAAAAACAGAGAAATCAAAGGTGCTGGAGTCAATCTCTGTCAGTCTGGGGATGACCTCTATTTCCAGCAAACCGAACAGTGGATTCGGGACATATTTGCTGATATCGATTTCAGTGAGCCACTACCTGCTATGGATCGCCTGCGCTTTCAACTAAAGCAAACCATACAGGCACTTTTTGATCAGCTCACACAACCCTACCGGCAGGAACCCAAAATGCTCAAAGCACTGGCATTGGCTCGGCGCAGCCTGAATAAATCGCTCGCTGACCTTCAGCCTGTGGTTACAGAGGAGAATTAAATGCAATCTTATAATGAAAAGTCTCAGGATTTCATCCGGCTGTGGAATCGCTATGATGATTTGGGTACTGGCTTCAAAGCCGAGTTGCGCAGGGTTGCAGCACCCGATGACCTTATTGAAATCCCCGCCTTTTATCGTTTAACACGAGGTTATGGCAGTCACAAGAATATCCGGAGATTGGTTTACTGTTTGCCACACCTGAAGCATCGGGACGGTGGCGATTCATTGGGTAAAGCTCTGGCTGAGGCTGGTGTCAGGGAAAAACGCCTGTTCATGGTGATTCGCTCACAGGAACCGAATGATCTGATTCAGTTGCGGCGTTTATTGCAACAAGTGAACCCAATAGTCGACTTTTCTCAAACAGCCTGGCTGCTATTGCGCTGGGATAAGCCGGAACAAAAGCAAAAATTGCTGGAAAATTTCTTTCTGCATCAGAAAGAGTCGCACTGAACCATTTTTTTCACAACATTTAAAAGGGCAGTCTTATGAATAAGAATTTTATAAACTTTCATATCCTGATTTCTCACAGCCCATCCTGCCTTAACCGGGATGACATGAATATGCAGAAGTCGGCTATTTTCGGTGGTAAACGCCGTGTGCGCGTTTCTAGCCAGAGTCTTAAGCGTGCAATGCGCACCAGTGAGTATTATCAGGAGCATTTTCCTGAAGTATCAATTCGTACCAGGCAACTGGAGTTATTGGCGAAAAAATTAACTCAGTTGGCCCCTAAAATTGATGAAAAATGGATTGCTAAGAGTGTAGAGCTTTTTTCCAGTAAAGTGATAGATGACTCAGATGATGATATGGAATCGGACGAGGAAATAACACAAAAGAAAACAGCAGTAGCCCCTTGGTCTATCTCAGAGTTTAAAACATTTTGTGAGCTTGTTCAGGAAATCTATGAGTCTGATTTAAATGAAAAGGATCATGCGTCACTGGTAAAAGCCATAGAGAAAGAGGGTAAACGAAAGGCAACGGCAAAGAAACCGAGATTATCTGATGATCAAGTTAAAGATATTATCTTGGCAAAAATAGTAAAACGAGAGCTAAAAGAGCGCACTGAAATAATGGTAAAAGCTTGTGGACGTGCAACAGATATTGCGTTGTCGGGGCGAATGGCAACATCGGGTTTAATGACCAATGTTGATGGTGCCCTTGCAGTGGCCCATTCCATCACCACCCACGCTGTTGATGCCGATATCGACTGGTTCACTGCTGTGGATGATTTGCAGGAAATGGGATCGGGCCATCTGGATACTCAGGAATTTTCTTCTGGCGTTTTTTACCGTTATGCCAGCCTGAACCTTCAGCAGTTACAAAAAAATCTGGGTGATGCTCCCCGTGAACAGGCGCTGGAAATCGCTGCACATGTATTACATATGCTTGCCACCGAAGTGCCTTCTGCCAAACAACAAAGTTTTGCTGCCCATAACCTGGCTGATCTGGCACTGGTTAGTTTTTCTGACCAGCCTCTGTCCCTGGCCAATGCTTTTGAAAGCCCTGTGAAGGAAACCGGCAATGGCTTTCGCCGTCCCTCAATAAAGGAACTCCATGACCATTGGCAAAAACTGTCAGTAGGGTTTGGTCTGGATGAATGCTGTGCCGAATGGGTGCTTGAGGATGTTGAACTACCTCAAGGTATTAATGCTGTTGAGTCCTTACCTGCACTGAAACAGTGGGTTCAAAACAATGGTGAGGGTTGATAATGCGACAGCATTTGATTCTGAAACTGGAAGGTCCCTTGCAAAGCTGGGGTAAACACAGCTTTGAAGGGTTACGACCGTCGGAGGCTTTTCCGGGGCGCAGTGCCTTGTTGGGGCTTCTGGGAGCCTGTCTTGGTATTGACCGTGCGGACTGTGAAAGGCAACGTCAACTGGCGACAAGTGTCGGCTTTGCAGTACGTGTTGATCAGGGCAAACACGGGCCGATAAAAATGACGGACTACCACACCGTGAAGGATGCACGGGTGGATTATCAGGGCCTGAAAAGCCATGAGACCATTCAGACCTGGCGCGAGTACTGGCAAGATGCCAAATACACTATTGCCATCTGGAATTTGGCAGAAGCCAGTATCTCTCTGCATCAATTACAGCAGGCTATATGCAAACCTGTTTTTACTCCGGTACTGGGCCGACGCAGCTGTCCGCTGGTTCGCCCCTTGTTTGAAGATATGATTGAAGCCGAAGATGCGCTGGCCGCACTGATAAAAATTAAACCTGTAGCAGGTACGGTCTACAACGAAGAAGCATCAGGCAACCACCAACTGCAGCTCAGGGATATACCCATCCCTGAACAACCAAGGCAGTTTGCTAACAGGAGAGTCCATGTGCAGGTGCTGACAACAGAGGAGGGATGTGATGTATCTGGCTAAAGTGCATATTGCTCCTGCAAAGAGTAACAATGCTTACGAATTGCACCGGGCTTTATGGCAATTATTTCCTGATCGACCGGATGATAACCGCTCCTTTCTGTTTCGTGTAGAAAGCCTGAGTCGTGCGTTTGGTGCTCAGGTATTAATGCAGTCACACCTAAAACCGACTGGAAGTGGTGAGCACGTTCGTTGCCTGGCAGCCAAAGCTATTAATTATCAATTTCAGGAAGGTCAGCAACTGCGATTCCGACTACGGTGTAATCCGGTCAAGGCGATTAAGGATGAGCGTAAAGGTACGGTAACTCGTAACGGTAGAACGCATATCCGTTCTGTTAGAGTACCTTTAATCAGGGAAGAAGAGCAGCAGCAATGGCTGGACAGTAAACTCAGGCAAGCAGGAGCCCGTTTACAGGCAGTGAATATAGTGCAAGAAAATCCACTTTACTTCCGTAAGGCAAGGGAGAAACGCAGTGGCAAGGTGCAGCCGGTGTTGTTTGAGGGGGTATTGCTGGTGAATGATCCGGCTGCATTCCAGATAGTTGTAGCTGAAGGTATAGGGCCAGCCAAATCCTTTGGCATGGGGCTGTTAAGTCTGGCTACTGGTTAAGCCTGAAATATAACAATGACAAGGAGGTTGGATGTCGTTTATCCCACTAAAACCCATCCCGATCAAAGACCGGGTGTCCATGGTGTTTGTCAGCAAAGGTCGTATTGATGTTCGTGATGGGGCCTTCGTTGTGGTTGATGAAGTCAAAGGTGACAGAAAGCATATTCCTGTGGGATCTGTCGTCTGTATTATGCTCGAACCGGGTACACGGGTATCCCATGCTGCCGTCAAACTGGCGGCAACGACCGGGACACTATTAATTTGGACTGGAGAATCCGGTGTTCGGCTTTACTCTGCCGGTCAGCCGGGTGGTGCAAGGTCAGATAAATTGCTTTATCAGGCAAAACTGGCTCTGGATGAAGAACTGAGACTGAAAGTCGTGCGCAAGATGTTCGAATTTCGTTTTGGTGAGCCAGCCCCTTCCCGTCGCTCAGTTGATCAGTTGCGAGGCCTTGAAGGTGCCAGGGTCAGAAAAACGTATCAGCTGATGGCAAAACAATATGGTGTGCAATGGAAGGGGCGAAGTTATGACCCAAAGGACTGGGAGTCAGGGGACACCATCAACCAATGTTTAAGTGCCGCCACAGCCTGTCTCTACGGTGTTACTGAGGCGGCGGTGTTGGCGGCGGGATATGCGCCTGCTATCGGTTTTATTCATTCCGGCAAGCCCAAAGCGTTTGTGTATGACATTGCTGATCTGTTCAAATTCGAAACAGTGGTGCCGGTGGCGTTTCAGATTGCTGCCAAAGGTACCCATAGTCCGGACAGGGATGTACGTATTGCCTGTCGTGACAGTTTTCGTAAAACACGGCTGCTGAAAAAAATCATTCCCACCATTGAAGAGATTCTGGCAGCAGGAGAAATTACGCCTCCTCCGCCACCGGAAGATGCACAACCACCGGCGATTCCTGAGCCTGTTTCGATAGGTGATACAGGTCACAGGAGCAGCTGAAATGAGTATGTTGGTTGTGGTGACTGAAAATGTACCACCAAGATTAAGGGGGAGATTGGCGGTCTGGCTGCTGGAGATTCGCGCCGGTGTGTACGTTGGAGATGTGTCCATAAGAATCAGGGAAATGATTTGGGAACAGATAAATGCGCTTGCTGAGGAAGGCAACGTGGCTATGGCCTGGGCAACCAACACAGAATCCGGATTTGATTTTCAAACCTACGGCACAAACAGGAGAATACCAATCGAAGAAGATGGTTTAAGGCTGGTTCTTTTTCAATCGGAAGAATAATCAATCTGTTCTTTAACAATGGAATATTTACAGCGAATTTTTGATGAATTTGCTGGTGGAAATTTTAGGTCTTGCAACCTTTTGATTTAGTGGTGTATTTTTTTAGAGTGTTCCCTGCGCCTGCAGGGATGAACCCGTTTTTTTTCTAAGGGGGCATGTTGATAGATCGTGTTCCCTGCGCCTGCAGGGATGAACCGGCATCAGGCTGGTCGAGCTTGGGGGTGAGCCGGTGTTCCCTGCGCCTGCAGGGATGAACCGGGCATCGTTAATGGCATCCATTGCTCTTTGCCGTGTTCCCTGCGCCTGCAGGGATGAACCGCTAATTCCAGTTCATTAAATATGCTCATTCTTGTGTTCCCTGCGCCTGCAGGGATGAACCGAAGGATCCGACTGAATCAACTTTTTCTTATAAGTGTTCCCTGCGCCTGCAGGGATGAACCGATGGATGCCTGTTTGTTATTGCTCATGATGGTGTGTTCCCTGCGCCTGCAGGGATGAACCGAGTATTTCAGGCAAAACTATTTACAGGGAACCGTGTTCCCTGCGCCTGCAGGGATGAACCGCGCAACTGCTGGCCCGGTTACCCAAGCCGGACGTGTTCCCTGCGCCTGCAGGGATGAACCGTCAGCTCAATGACGACATTCCCCGTTTAACCGGTGTTCCCTGCGCCTGCAGGGATGAACCGGTTCTAGCGAATTTAACGAATGGCCGGAACACGTGTTCCCTGCGCCTGCAGGGATGAACCGGGCTGATAATCCCGCCCCCAGTTGCCACAGCCGTGTTCCCTGCGCCTGCAGGGATGAACCGGAAAGTTCGGGGAAACCATGGATGTGGCAGAGGTGTTCCCTGCGCCTGCAGGGATGAACCGTCGGGGATATTGAGACTGCCGCCAGAAAGTATGTGTTCCCTGCGCCTGCAGGGATGAACCGCCTTTGCCCGGAGAGAACAAACGGGGGATCAGGTGTTCCCTGCGCCTGCAGGGATGAACCGTGAAGTGTGCAAATTACGCTGGGCCGATCTGGGTGTTCCCTGCGCCTGCAGGGATGAACCGCGTCCGAGGGCCCGGTGATGAAGCCTTTGCCCGTGTTCCCTGCGCCTGCAGGGATGAACCGGGACACTTTACCGCTGGACAAATGGCAGTTTGGTGTTCCCTGCGCCTGCAGGGATGAACCGCGTCTATTCTTCCAGCATAAGGGCGTCCGGATGTGTTCCCTGCGCCTGCAGGGATGAACCGGCTTCTTGATTATTCAAAGCAGCCTGACAGAAGTGTTCCCTGCGCCTGCAGGGATGAACCGGGCAACGTGCAGCTGCTGTCGTTCGATGGGCGGTGTTCCCTGCGCCTGCAGGGATGAACCGGTGGTGTCGTTAACCGGGACACCAATCACCGAGTGTTCCCTGCGCCTGCAGGGATGAACCGCAAACAGCGCCACGGTGATGCGGCCATTGCCCGTGTTCCCTGCGCCTGCAGGGATGAACCGGGACCTTTGTCGGGCTGGCCATGGGGGAGAGTGTGTTCCCTGCGCCTGCAGGGATGAACCGGGCGGTTGGGCAGTACTGGCCGGACTGGTCGCGTGTTCCCTGCGCCTGCAGGGATGAACCGCCAGACCGTGAAAAAAATCACCGGCACCAACTGTGTTCCCTGCGCCTGCAGGGATGAACCGAAATATCTCATGGGCGCTCGGGTTGAGTTGGAGTGTTCCCTGCGCCTGCAGGGATGAACCGGGATTATTTTTTATATAACGGCTATTTACTGAGTGTTCCCTGCGCCTGCAGGGATGAACCGCCAGTTTGAATATGACCGGCTGGACAAGTCGGGTGTTCCCTGCGCCTGCAGGGATGAACCGCAATCACCCAGGGACGTTGATTCAATGTTCTGGTGTTCCCTGCGCCTGCAGGGATGAACCGGGTATTGTCGGCTGTACCGGGCAATACATCATGTGTTCCCTGCGCCTGCAGGGATGAACCGCGTCGATCCGGTTCCTATGAGGGGCTGACGGTGTGTTCCCTGCGCCTGCAGGGATGAACCGTACGGCCCCAACGCCACGGACACCGAAATCGAAGTGTTCCCTGCGCCTGCAGGGATGAACCGAGTACGAACGTGAAAGAGGCGTCATAAATGAAGTGTTCCCTGCGCCTGCAGGGATGAACCGTATTCCCCAGTCGGCATCAGGGGCATCAGCAACGTGTTCCCTGCGCCTGCAGGGATGAACCGCCGATGGTCATCAGCTGGCTGTCGTTCAGTTCGTGTTCCCTGCGCCTGCAGGGATGAACCGGATGATGATGTGTTCTTCATGGAGATCATGGGGTGTTCCCTGCGCCTGCAGGGATGAACCGAGCAGACATGGAACCAAAAAAAACCATTTGAAGTGTTCCCTGCGCCTGCAGGGATGAACCGCCGTGGACGTAACCGATATCAGCCGACAGCCGGTGTTCCCTGCGCCTGCAGGGATGAACCGCACTGAAAGACGATGGCCGCCTGGTGAAGGATGTGTTCCCTGCGCCTGCAGGGATGAACCGAATGAACGTTTATTCAATTACTGGAAAGAGCAGTGTTCCCTGCGCCTGCAGGGATGAACCGCTACACGCCTCTGATGGCCGCCGGTCTTGATGGTGTTCCCTGCGCCTGCAGGGATGAACCGATTCACCGAATGAAAAAGGGGCGCAGGAAAAGGTGTTCCCTGCGCCTGCAGGGATGAACCGCGCATGGAACAGGTTCCCCTCTCCATGCAGGAGTGTTCCCTGCGCCTGCAGGGATGAACCGGGCAATAACGGCATCGATTACGAGACCTATCTGTGTTCCCTGCGCCTGCAGGGATGAACCGAACTGTTTGTCATTAAAAACGCTCATGCCATCGTGTTCCCTGCGCCTGCAGGGATGAACCGTCTATGCAAAAGTGGGCGAATCCTTCCAGCAGGTGTTCCCTGCGCCTGCAGGGATGAACCGCACCCAATGCCCCGATGCCCAGCACAATGAAGGTGTTCCCTGCGCCTGCAGGGATGAACCGTACCAAGAGCGGATTCAAAGTAATCAAATAGGGTGTTCCCTGCGCCTGCAGGGATGAACCGTCTGAAGATGACAGGGCAAATAAGGCGTATCTGTGTTCCCTGCGCCTGCAGGGATGAACCGGGCGCGTTATTTTGTGGGATGCCTCCGGGGATGTGTTCCCTGCGCCTGCAGGGATGAACCGCAGTTCACTTACTATGACCCCATGTTTAATACGTGTTCCCTGCGCCTGCAGGGATGAACCGATCGGGGGGCAGTAAATGGCGGGGAAGAAAAAGTGTTCCCTGCGCCTGCAGGGATGAACCGTCGCCAGAGCGGCCAAAGTCCTCACCAAAACAGTGTTCCCTGCGCCTGCAGGGATGAACCGCTGTCGTTCACGGTCTGCTGTCTCTTTCGTTAGTGTTCCCTGCGCCTGCAGGGATGAACCGCGTCAAATTTAATGCGTCGTGGCTGACTTTATGTGTTCCCTGCGCCTGCAGGGATGAACCGCTGGCTAAGTTTCTCAGCATCGGCAACGTCAAGTGTTCCCTGCGCCTGCAGGGATGAACCGATGATCTGAACCAGATGGACTGGTTCATGTACCGTGTTCCCTGCGCCTGCAGGGATGAACCGGTCATGGAGCGAGCCGAAGCGAAAGTGCTGCTCGTGTTCCCTGCGCCTGCAGGGATGAACCGAAATTGCGAAACCTGCAACAACAATTACAGGTGTGTTCCCTGCGCCTGCAGGGATGAACCGGATAGTCCCCCATATCAACAGAGCAGGCGATAGTGTTCCCTGCGCCTGCAGGGATGAACCGATGTGACCGCCGGTGTTAATGCTTACCTGCGAGTGTTCCCTGCGCCTGCAGGGATGAACCGTTATAAACATCATCAACACCTTTCTTTTTGTGGTGTTCCCTGCGCCTGCAGGGATGAACCGTTTCACTGAAGCCTGCGAACAGGCCGGAGTTCGTGTTCCCTGCGCCTGCAGGGATGAACCGGGCCGCAAGATCAACCAGACGGACCTGATCGAGTGTTCCCTGCGCCTGCAGGGATGAACCGGTAAAGGACTGGGGGATGTCGATGCTTTTGTCGTGTTCCCTGCGCCTGCAGGGATGAACCGTAGTCGCAATCCTGCCAGTCATCCTGATTAAAGTGTTCCCTGCGCCTGCAGGGATGAACCTGAGGCTCTTCAAGCCAGAATGGCTAGCCTACTGTGTTCCCTGCGCCTGCAGGGATGAACCGCGGCTCGGTTATGTAGAAGCAAACCGGCGGTTGTGTTCCCTGCGCCTGCAGGGATGAACCGGTGCTTTGATTCAGATCGCTATGAAGCTTCAGGTGTTCCCTGCGCCTGCAGGGATGAACCGTAAGAAAAGCAAAATCCAACCCATTGATACCGCGTGTTCCCTGCGCCTGCAGGGATGAACCGTTATGCCCACCTGACTGTAAAAGGTTTTGTAAAGTGTTCCCTGCGCCTGCAGGGATGAACCGCGCAGAATTGAGCGTAGAGTGAGCCATAGGTTGTGTTCCCTGCGCCTGCTGGGATGAACCGCAATGGATGAGCTGAATGAAGCGGTGGAAGCAGTGTTCCCTGCGCCTGCAGGGATGAACCGGCCATCAAGGAGCAACTGGACGCCCTGATCCGGTGTTCCCTGCGCCTGCAGGGATGAACCGATGGCTCTCAAGATGTACTGACCCAGGATGACGTGTTCCCTGCGCCTGCAGGGATGAACCGGTGCGGGCCACGCCAGCCCCTGAGTTGTTGTAGTGTTCCCTGCGCCTGCAGGGATGAACCGGTATTGCCCAGTGCTTTACTGGCCAAACCTGCGTGTTCCCTGCGCCTGCAGGGATGAACCGGACTTTTAATAATAACTATAAATCTGTGTTC
>NZ_JBLYNS010000009.1:0-70328 GCF_049310205.1 Endozoicomonas sp. ALC013
AACCCCCAGTACCTCCGATGTGCATATTACCCACAGCCTGAACGATGTGCTGGACGGCAGTGGCGTAGTGAATATGGGTCATGCTGTGGTGGGTATCACCGGCCACGCCAGGATTATGGATGCCGATGGTTCGGAGCAGACAGGAGCGGTGGCACCTAAGCGCATGGCTCGCAATAAAGCATTCCCCATTACCGAACGGCGACTGCGCTTTAACCGGCCTCACATCAACTTCAGCTCACCGCAAACGGTGCGCCCCTTTCTGGATACGATCAGTGGCAATGCGGTGGTGTTGCTGGACAGCAAATATAATGTCACCGGCGTCCTGCCATTGTCTGACAGCGACCTGAAGACCCTGCGACACCCCACAGATAACCCGGCGGCTGCCCGGATTATGACGGCACTGGACAGCACCAACAGTTCGTCGGTCATCCTGAAAAGCAGTGGTTCGCCACTGGCCATGAAAGGCACCCGGAACCTGATCAACTTTTTCAACCGGGGCGACCGGATTAATGTGCTGGATCACTTTACCGGCAAGGATGGTGATTACCAGTCAGCCGCTGAACAAGGCTTCCCCAACCTGAGCGAGGGAGGCTCTTTTTATGCCCTGCGCAAAGACACCAATGCCAAAGGCATTCAGTCCGGTCCCCTGCGGCTGAAGCTGAAGCCGCTGGAGCAGAAACTCAATCAGGCCATTCATGTATTGCAGTCTGAAACCGAACTGCCCTCACACCTTTACCGGAAAGTCATCAGCGACAAGGCACAAGGCCGGGTGCGGGGCCTGTTTGACCCGGACACGGGCGACACTTACCTGATCGCTGCCAACCTGGACAATGTGGGCGAGGCGACCCGTACCGTCCTCCATGAACTGGTGGGCCATAAAGGCGTCCGTGGGTTGCTGGGCAAGCGGCTGGATACCGTGCTCGATGAAATCCACCGGGATATGAGCGACCGGCTGAAGCAGGCGCTGGCCAAACGCTACGCCCGGCAGATGGAAGGCAAGAGCGAGGCAGAAGCCAACCGGATCGTTGCCGAGGAATACCTGGCACACCTGGCGGAGAAAGACCCGAAGAGCGGCCTGTTGACCAAAGTGGTCAGCATGATCCGCAATGCCCTGCGCCGGTTGTTCCCCAATATCAAGTGGACCGATGCCGATGCGGTGGAGTTGCTCAGTGCTGCCCGTGGGCATCTGAAGCGCAATGGCAGCTTTAACCCCAACGGTCCGAAAGGCAATCGCTATAACGACGCTGGCCGTGCGCCCACCTTTTACTCTGCCGTGGAGCGCAGTGCCGCCGCCGTGAAGTCGGACAAGCTGCCTGCCCAGAGTTGGCTGAATGCCATCAAGAAAGGCAACAACGTGCAGGACGAGGAAATCCAGTGGATGGGGCTGGACTTGTGGCTGGCCCAGAAAAATAAAGAGCAAAAAGGCCAAAAGCTGAGCAAATCAGAGGTGTTGGATTTTATCCGGCAGAATGAGGTGCGGATCACCGAAGACCTGAACGTGGATGGCTTCGATGAACAGGAGCTGGACGACCGGGTTTATGAAAAGCAGCAGATGTTTATCCGTGAACGCATTGGTGATTATGAGCATGGTTATTCACTGGATGAACTGGCTGATGCCCTGGAAGAGGCGCGGGAAGATTTGCGGGAATCCGAGTATGACTTTCACTATGACGAGCTGAAACAGCGGTATGAAGATGAAGAGTTGGATGACCATGAAGTTGAAGCCCTGCTGGACGACGATGGCGATCTGAATGAGTCAGCTCTGCATGAAGAAGCCCAATGGCGAGCTAATAACAGCGTCGATAATATGGGCGACAAAGAACTGGTACGTGATCATGTCAGCTATTCCGATAAGGAAGACGCCGCACTGGAAGCCTGGGAGAACGACTACGAGTCTGATTATCGCAGTGATATGGAAGCAGAATTGCGGGATGAGTCCAATGTCCAGTACCGGCAATACGCCATGCAGGGTGGCGAAGATTATTCCGAGCTGATCCTGTTCCTTGATAACAACAAGACTGTATTTCCTGCTGATCATCCGAACCATAAGAACCGGAGCCCCATCACCGAAGAAGAAGCGGGCGATCTGAGCCAGGGCGTGTTGCCCCACGATTTGAAGGTGAATGATTCGGAGTGGGGAACGGAGTTCAGACATTACACCCTTTACCGTGTCGATGCTGATGGTAACAGAACCATTATCACCACTGGCCATGCCTCGGCAGCCTCGGCCATTGCTGCTGCGGTCAGCCAACACCATTCATTCGCTCGATGGGAACAGGAGGCTTACACCGATAGCCATTGGGGAGATGCTGAAAATGCACTGGCTCATGTTCGCTTCCAGACCTTTAATGAAAACGTCCATGGTCGTAATGAACGGATTCTGTTTATTGATGAAGTCCAGAGTGACTGGCATCAGCAGGGACGGGAAAGAGGCTACCAGACACCAGAAGCCATAAAAGCCAATGAGGAATGGATAAGAAAAACTGATGCCCTGAGAAAAGAAAAACGGGAAAAGACCAATGAAGAACAGACTGTAGACACTGAAATCTATATGACCAAAGACCAGTTAAACCTGCTGAATGAGCAAATGGCCAACGAAGAAGGCTGGAACGACTGGGGCGACGAAGAACGCAAGGAAAAGTTGCAACCACAGATTGACCAGATAAGGGGTGAACTCAAGGAACTTACCAGGCGCAAGGAGGCGTTGCTGGATCGACTAAGGCAGATAGAAACCGAACTGGAATCACTCTACAGCCATAACTCTGCCATGAATACCTATCGCATGAAGCCCGACGCTCCCCTGAAGGAAAACTGGCCCAACCTGGTGATGAAAAGGATGATTCGCCATGCCGCTGAAGAAGGCTTTGACCGGATTGCCTGGAGCAGCGCGGCACAACAGGTGGAACGGTATCCAAGCCTTGGTCAGGTGGTGGATTCACTGAAGGTAACGCCGGTATTCACCAGCTCAGGCCGCTTGACCGATTTCACCATGGTGATCAAGCAGAGAAACGGTAACCAGCGGCATGAGCGCATCGCCGAAGAAAGGCTGGAAGACTATGTGGGCAACCGGGTGGGCACAAAAGTCAGGGAGGAGTCCGAGAATATCAGACAATCGTTGTACCGCAAGGCAGGCAGCTATGAAGCGCAGCCTCACGAAGGGATGAGCTTATATAACCTGATTGATGAGAACGGAGAAGTGTACCGGGATAGTGGCGGTAGCATCAGGGTCTTTAAAAACCCGGAAGAAGCCCTGAAGGGTATTAAAGAGCTGACCTTTCAGGATCACGAAGAGTCATTCACTCTGGATAATCTGGACGAGGTAATCGGCGACAGCGGTGCCAGGGGTATGAAGGAGTTCTACGACAAGCGCCTTGCCAACTACATGAAAAAGTACACCAAGAAGTGGGGGGCGATACTGGAACCTGTGGAAATTATCTTCAGTGGGTCGCAGTCCCCTTACGATACCAAGCCTGATAAGGTTTGGTCCGTGACCGTCACCGACAAGATGAAAGACTCGGTGCTGAAGGACGGCCAGTCACTGTTTGCGCTGAAGGATAGGCAACAGAACAAGAAGCCCAAGACTAACAGCAGAACCGACAACCCCCGGGGATGGGGGAAATCCCACCAAGCGCCGGGAGCGCGACTGGGAGCCCGGAAAGAGAAGCCCAAGCCGGACAGAAAAATTGGCGCTCCCCGCTACGCCCTGCAAGACCTGCCGGACGATGTGCAGTCCGTCATCAAAGACATCCACGGAGGCATTAATCCCAAAGGCAAGCTGGATCGGCTGAAGGAAAAGTGGGATTCCCGCACCCTTGTAGAACATATCAAGCGATGGCAGATAGAAGCCAATCAGGGAATGTGGAACCGTTTTGCCATTGTTGAGCACAATGAAAAACAGCTTAATGACGGCAAGTTACTGGATGCGGCCTTGTCCGCCAGCAAGGCTGCGCACCTGAGTCGGAACTCACAAAGCGTAACGGAGGCGGTGCTGTATAAAGGCACACCAATGCTGAAAGACGGCAGTGTGGTAATAAAGCCCGACAGTCAGGGGATTGTGGAAGTATTTACTCCGGTTGCCGAACGGGGTGAACTGGAAACCCAGGAGGTTTGGGCAGGCAGTATCCGGGCGCAGCGGATCATCGACGAAGACAAGGCAGCCAGGGCAAAAGGCAATCAGCTGCTGGCTCAGGGGCAGGCCCTGAAAGAGACTCTGGATGCCATCGCACCGGATGAGTATCAGGGGGGGCGGACTGCCTGGAACCGTGATCGCAAGCAGATGCAAAAAGACCTGAAGTTGGGCAAGGAGCTGAGCCAGCAGAATCGGGAGAACCTGTACGACGAGCAGAAAATCAAAACCATGCAGAACTGGGTAGACACCCAGCCGCAACTGAAAACCCGGTTCAATAAAGTAAAAGACAGCTATCAGGCCCACAACAAAGACCTGTTGAACTTTATGGAAGATGCAGGTCTCCTGAATAAGGACGTTCGCAAGCTGTTTGAAACCGATGACTACCTGCCTTTCCACCGGGTACATGACCTGGAAGCGAAGGAGCAGAGTGGGGGCCGACTCAAAAAAGGATTATCCGGTCAGAAATCCGGCATTCAGAAACTGACCGGCGGAGTGGAAAAGATTGCTCCCCTTGAAGCGATGGTGCGCAATACCCGGTCGATGATAGATGCCGCTTTCAAGAACATTGCCCAGCAACGAATTGTAGAGGACGGGGTACGCCTGGGCGCACTGGAGAAGGTGGACGCCGTGTTCACCATGACCGATGAGGAAGTGCTTGGGCGTCTGCGGGAAATGGAGTTGGATACCAACCTGACACCGAACCAGATGCGTCGCTGGAAAGCCCTGTTGAGTACCTATGTGGAACCGGGCAATGGCGTGGTCAGCGTATCGGTTAACGGCAAGCTGGAATATTATCAGACTAAAGACCCACTGTTGTATGCCTCCATTCAGGATTTGGGCGCACCGGCCCATACCGCCTTTGAGAAGCTGATCGGGTTGCCCCGCAAGGTACTGACTGCAGGGGTGACATCACTGCCGGACTTCTGGTTGCGCAACCTGATTAAGGATACCTTGTCCACTGCTGTGCATATTGCCCCGGAAGTGAACGGCAAGACGCTGCAACTGAATCCGCTGGCGGGTGCAGTCAGGGGCTTCCGTAAGTCATTGAAGAATGATGAAACCCGCTGGGTGTCGGTGATGGGTGGCGGCACCAGCGGCAGCGGCTATTACAGCGTCGACTCCGATAATATCCGCAAAAAAATGTCGCCGGAGGAACGTAACCGGATCCTTAATGGTCCGGGACAGTTGTGGGAGTTCTGGAAAAGGCTCGGTTCCCGCTTTGAAAACACCAACCGGTTTCACGTTTATGAGAAGACCATTGAGGCAGGCGGCTCCCCGGCCGAGGCTGCTTATCAATCCCTGGACGTATTGAACTTTACCCGTAGTGGGCAGTGGCCGTTGATCCGGTTTATGGTGAATTCCGTTCCGTTTTTTAACTCTTTGATCCAGGGGGTGAACCGATTGTGGCGGGGCATCAAGCCCGGGGATGATTGGTCGTTATCGGCTTTTTCCGGTCCGGTGATCTTCCGTGGGATGCTGTACGGGCTGGCGTCCTGGGCATTGTTGAGTCTTTATAAAGACGACGAGCGCTATAAGAAACTGACCAACGATCAAAAATTAGGCTATCACCACTTCTGGATAGGCGAGGGTGATGAAGGTCACTTCCAGATACCCAAGCCCTTTGAAGTAGGGGCTATCTTTGCCACCCTGCCAGAGATCATTACCCAGAGCCTTGATGGCAGCGAGGATAGGAAGTGGACCAAGGATATGCTGCATAGGCTGGTGATGAATATCTTTAACCTGGATCCTATTCCGCAGATCATCAAACCGATATGGGAAGTCTCCGAAAACCGGGACCGTTTCCGTGACCGGCCCATTATCCCCATGCACTTGCAGAACCTGAAGCCGGAAGCCCAGTATGACCCATACACCAGTGACACCCTGAAAGAACTGGTGCAGTTACTACCGGAAGGCGCACCGGACTGGATGCGTTCCCCCAAGAAACTGGAGCACCTGCTCAAAGGCTATTTCGGCTCATTGGGGGGGTATGTTTTGATGGCAACCGATGCCCTGACCCATGCAGTCACCGATGCTGCAGAGAAGCCGACTCGCAACAAACATGAGTACCCGGTGCTGGGTTCGTTTATCCGTGATGGTGTGAGCAGCAATAACCGTTACACCATTGAACTGCACGATATGACGGTGGATGTGATGGAGATTGCCAACACTATCAAGCGGTACAAGGAGTCCGGTGAGGACAAACAGGCCAAAGACCTGGAGCAGACAGCCGCTGGCAAACTGAAGAACAAGGCCGGCCTGAACAAGGCTAGCCGGGAGATCAGTAAGCTGCGCAAGGAAATACGGCGGGTGATGGAAGATCGGCTAATGGACCGTCAAACCAAACGAGAACGGATAGACAGCCTGAACTGGAAGATCAACCAGCTCAGTGCCAGTACTGTAAAGAAATATCAGCAGCCGTTCCGATAATCAAGGATGAGGCGATACGGTGTCACAGAGATGTGAACCGAAGGAAGCTTTGAAAAACCAAGCAGGGCGCACAGGAATTCCTAACGACTTTGGTCGTTCTCTACGTCCCTCGCTGTAAGCGGGTTTTTTGTTTTGATGAGTTACTCACTACTGATTAAAAAATGATCAGGCTGCTTTTGTCCCGCTTTTTCCCTTGTTTTATTGACTCTCCCACGGGTTGTGCACCGAGTTATCCACGGAATTAGTGGATGATTAAAGTTATTGATTAAATGGTCGACGGCTCAGCCACTGAAATATGCTTTCATGCTTTGAAATTTACTTTGCTGAGTGCAGCACACAGGGGGGCCTTCTACCTCTGGTCGTCTGTTAAATTGGGAAATGGCTGGCCTTTCTCCAGCTATTTCCGGTTTTCGAATCAGGCGATGGTGGATACGGCAGCAGTAGCCTGACAGCCCCTCTTTCGAGAAACGCCACCCTGAACCTTCAGGGTTTCGGCAGAACTTTCTCATCAAAATGATGAATCAGGTAGTTAAGCACATAATCCCGGTTCTTTGGTTTTAACCGGTCCAGCCTGTGAAGTGTATCGTTAATAATACTCTGCATTTGTTGTTGTTCTTTTTGTTCTTCTTCTACTGATATGTCTACGTCCATCTTGTATTAATCCTTGTGGTTTAAAACTCACTTCAATACAGATTAATCAGACGCTACCTCTAAAAACGCTCTGAACAGCATTTTCTGACTTCAGTTAATCCTGCCTGATGGCAGTTCCTCTACAACCTCCCTGTCTGGTTGGATAATGGTTTGGTCGTTCTGCTTCCATAACTTGTGGTCTTCAATGACGTTGACCAGTACGGCGACCCCACAACAGTGCAACATCGTGATCAGATCTGCTTTGGAGGTGGCACCGAATTTTTTCTTTACATCCTCTATATAGCCTTTGATCGTTCTTTCCGATTTACTCAGTTGTGTGGCAATGTCCCTGATAGGCTGCCCCCGTAATACACACCTCAATGCCATTAGCCAATTCCAGTTCAGCCGGTCATTTATCTCAGGGACATAAACTGATTGCTGTTTACTGAACTCGTTGAGCATGGGTGATTCCAGTGACTCTGTGAGGATCATTGAGCCGGACACCCCCCCAAGGGCACTCTGGTTTTTTACCGCAATAACCTCCTTCCAGTTGAACGCGGTTTTTATCCACTCTCTGCTCTTGGAAAATGGATTGCCACTGATCACTTTCCAGTCTGAACGGTTACAGGTATTGCCTGAAAACTTCCAGACTAACTGATCGTCTGTTTTGCCAATGCAATTTTCAGGAGAATCCTCTCCCGCAGCTTCAGCAAATACCTCATCTACAGACGTATATTTTCCATGCCGATTCTTGTCGAATTGTGCCCTTCCTGGTTGTGGAATAATAAGGTCGCTCATGATGACTACTCATAGGACTGTGAATTTTTATCCTTCCAGAGTGAAATTTAAAAATCTACAAAAGTTTAAATGTTTTCAATATGTTGAACCTAAATGCAATTATATTTGCACATAAGTGCAGTACTCTTTACACCTAAGTGAAAATTTTTGAAACAGGCAAAAATAACAAGTGATGAACTTGGGGCTTTAGGTGACCCTTGACCGTGATATCGAGAATTTGTCGATGGAATTCAGGGGCAGGATTCCCAGTATTCCCGAACACCTTCGTGGAGTATTGCCGACTGTATCGTGACTGGTGCCTGCAGCAGGATCCTGATTTGTATCTATCTGCTCATCGCTCCGCTAGTGTAATACTTCGCGTGGATCGACAATCAGTGTTTGGTATTATTGTCACCAGGATGTTCAGCTATCGACGTGAGCGAACGGAAGAAGATGCGTGGAATTTGGCACGCACAGTGCGGGATAGATTGCCGGATTAGTTTTTTGTCTCTTTAAGGCCGGTGAATTTTCGATTCCTGGTGTCTTTTTTAATAGTGGCAAATACCCGCGATATTGGGTAAAGCTTGGGTCGCTGAAGGGAGCCTATTTAACGTGAGTTCAATGCTCAGAAAGCCTCATATTGATGTAACAGCACTGACAGAAGGTTTGCCTATGGCTTTCTGAGCATCGAACTCACGTTGATTACCAAGCATCTTGGAGACCACAGCAGCGGGTCAGCGATCAGGAAAAAACTGGGGCCTTTCTGACTACAAGAATCATGACCTAATGATCCCAGTTTGAAAGTTCCAGTTTGTTTATTGCAAGCTGTAAATAACCGCCTTGTGGTCAGAATATTTCTCAGGCATGTCCAAGTTGGTGAGTTCACCCCCGGACAGCGATTTACTGACCAGAATATGGTCGATCAGATTGCATTTTCCACGATATATATAGCTGCAATCATTCTGGTCTGCCGGGTTGATAAGGTCGTCGCCTTTGAGATTAAGCAGGGTCTGTGAACCGGGGTAGTCGTTCATATCACCCATCAGTACAGTATGGCTGACTGGATAATTGTTACTTATGCTTTCCATACCGGACTTGACTGCCAGGGCCTGGGCATGACGTTTAGCTTCGTTGGAGGAGCGTGTTTTGCTGATCAGATGGACAGTGGTGAACAGGTAGAGTTCTTTTGTCACCTGATGGCGAGCTACTGCTGAAAGTACCTTACTTGGCCTGACTTTTTTTGAGCCGATCATGGCGTAATGTTCCGGATGGGTGGTTTCAGTATTCGGAACGGGTTTAAAGACTGATGTGTTCAGGAGCAGGGCTACATCCTGACCTGTGAATGTGTCGCGGCTCTTAAGGCAGACGCTCTGCCATACGGGGCCAATGGTTGTGGCCATTTCTTTGGCTACATTGCAGTTTTCAATTTCTGCCAGGGCTACGGCTTCTGCATTGTTGGTTTTGATAAGGCTGGCGTAGAACTCCAGCTCCTCCCGGTATTCCTGGCAGGTGGGGGCCGGGCGGGTTTCTCCGATGATTCTGCCTTCGTGAGGGGCTTTGCAGTCCCAGAGCCATTCAGTGTTTATTTCCATGAGGGTCAGGGCGGGCGTACTGAATGAAAAGAACAGTAACGTGATGGGGGAGAGCTTTTTGAGCATGGTGTTCCTGATTAGGGTGTTGACCGGTTTTTCATATACAAACATTTACCGATGAAGACAGCAACGGTTAAAGCTGAATTAAAAGTGGTATGAAAGGGGAAAGAAAACTTGTTATTTTGACGGAGAGAGGGAGTGCTGGTGGCTGTTATTAACAGGGCGAAAGCTTCAGATGTACTAACGTACATAAATAATTCTGCCATGATACATTCTGCTTAATGCAGAGGTATGGTCCAAATGAACAGTTACGCCCCGATAATTGACAGGCTCCACCAACTGGCTGAACCGCGTGATAAGGTACATGTCGTCTATCCCCTCCAGGAGGTCTTATTTATCGTCTATGCCAGTATTCTGAGCGGGTATACTGAGTGGCAGAGCATGGCATCTTTTGCTCATTACAACAAAGCTTGGTTTCGACAATTCTTTCCTTACAAATACGGGTTCCCATCGCACCATACCATAGAGAAAGTATGCATGATGGTTGACTCAGTGGCGTTTATGCAGCTATTTATTGACTGGATGTGCGATACAGTAACCGCGATCAATGCTCGTAAAGTCGGCCCTCCACCTGAAAAAAACGACAATGTTGTTGCCATTGACGGTAAGGCACTTCGTGGGTCACGCCCTGCCAAGGGTAAGAAAATGGTTCACATAGTCAGTGCCTACTGCTCCGAGCTAAATCTCATACTGGGTATAACATCGGTTGATAAAAAATCTAATGAGATTACCGCCATTCCGGAGATTCTGGATATGCTGGTACTGGAAGGCGCTCTGATCACCATGGACGCCATGGGCTGCCAAGTCGCCATATGCAAAAAGATTGTTGAAAAAAAAGCAGATTACCTGATCTGTGTAAAGAACAACCAGCCAACTCTGCACAATCGTATTGATACAGTTTTTGAACAGTATATTGAGGAAAATCCTACAGACCCGGATCCAGATGATGAGGAAAATCCGTTTTTCGCAGAAACAATAGAGAAGAGTCGCAATCGTCAAGAGCACAGGCGCAGCTGGGTATTTAACAATATCAAAAGTCTCGTTGATCCCGGAAATGAATGGCCTGGCCTGGAACACTGCGCGATTATTCAGCGTGATAGACTCATTGACTCCAGGCAATCAACAGAGCTGAATTTCTATATTACCTCCCGGGAAATGACAGCCAAAAGCGTACTGGCAGCGGCTCGGAACCATTGGAGTACAGAGAATAAGCAACATTGGGAATTGGATGTCAGTTTCAGCGAAGACGCCTCTAAAATTCACGAACGAACAGCCACAAAAAATATTGCTACGTTAAGACGATGCTGCTACAACGCCCATAAACAGAGCACCCATTTTGAAAAAGAGAGCATGCGCCGTCGTGCTGAGCTGGCAGGGCTTGATGAAGATTACCGAACAGAGTTAATACTTGAACAGTTTTCCCCTGGATAACAGAAAATAAATCCACCATTTCAATTGGTGACTTAGAGGACAAACTCATAGTCCAGGTTTGTAACACCTCTGGAGAAGTTTGGCGTGCCTGATTCTTTACTTTTTTATCACCAGATATTGAAAATACTGAAAGGCATAGTAATAAATTGAATATAAGAAATTTCTGCCCAAAGGAACAAGTTTAATTAGCGTTAAATAATAGTACTTTAGTACGCCTGAAGCTTTCGCCCTGCTGTTATTAAGGACTTACGGTGGTGTGGACGAAGATCTTGATGATGAGAGTGGCTAAGTTTGATGTACCTCCTCTTCTATTTGAAGGATAGGCTGTAGGCCTGAGGCTTTGGAAGAAAATCGGTTTTCTAAGCTGGCTGTGTCGCAGTAAGGCAGTATATTTTCCGACAGCCTTCTAAATGTGGTGCTATGATGTGAGATTGACTTAAAAAACAAAAATTATAAACCAAAGAAAATGCACAGATCACGATTAATTATTGGCACATTCTTCATTATTGGTAGCTTTCTGCTCGCGCTGGGGGCAACGTATTTATTCGGGTACTTTTTTAACCATGATCGCTATTGGCAGGGGACAGTTCACCGGGTAAATGTCAACCAGGCCGCTCTTGTTCATTCTATTGCATCGAACACGGATGTTAAGGATCAGTTGTTACCTGTAGACCAGGGCCAGCTAGATCAAATGTTTCATCCTATCAACGGGTTGCTTTTGGTTGAGGTGTCTCTGGATGGCAAAGTGCTCTGGTCGAATGCCAGCTCAAGGTATATTCGTGGAGAGGTGCTGAGGTCTCTTGATCTGGGAGAGGAACATACATTGTCATTATCTTCCTATGTCCCACCAACGTGGAATTATTTATTTTTCCGTTGGATTACTCAGCCAGTTCGTTGGTTTGAAGTGTCGTTCAACCCCATAACGATGCCTTTTTTATGGTTTTGGTCATTATTGTTTCTTTGTTTTTGTACGGGAGGGTTATTGATAAAAAGCAGTTACCTTGAAAATGACGCGCTTAGGATTCTTAAGCGGATTGAGGGAAAAACAACTATATGAAACGTCTCCCATTTCATAGGATTATGAAAAAGGTTTTGCTCGAGGCTTTTTCAAACAAATCCCTGCATCCTGACCAATTAGCTCAGAAGATTCTGCAATCAAGCCGTCGTCCCTGTGAAAAAAAAGAAAAGCCTCACTTGGAGCATTTCTTACAACAGAGAGGAATCTCAAGTTTGCTGCATTTCACGGCTTTGGAGAATGTCCCATCGATTTGTCGTTTTGGTTTGATTCCCCGAGAACTCCTCCAAGAAGAGTCAATCATGATGTATCTGAATGCCCAGTTTTCTGATGACTTTCGCTATGAAAATAAGGAAGAATATAACTGTTTGTCGGTTTCTTTTCCAAATTACAAAATGTTTTATAGAAAACAGCAAGATAACCGTAATCAGCATTGGGCTGTTATCGAGTTTGATGCTGATGTTATTACTCGATTATGGGCTGAGTTTTGCCCTACCAATGCTGCGGGTCGGATACCGGTACATTCAGGGGTTAGAGGGCTTAAATGGCAGTTTCTCTCAGACGATGTTCGGGCCGAGTTGGGGCTGAGAGATGAATTGACGACAGACCCACAGGCAGAAGTACTCTGTGATAGTGTCATTGATCCTCGGTATATCCGAACGGTCAACGTACGGTATGATCAGGATGTTGCCTGGCTTGCAAGCCATCAGGTTCATGCCACAGTCAATGAGAATTTTTTTGGGCCGCGTTATGATCACAGATTCTGGACACGCAAGAGTATCAACGACTTTATAGACTTTAAGTATCTGGACTCGACATACAGTGGTGAACACTATGGCTGAACGGCCTGTATTTATACCTCAGTTCGAGGGGGATTTGTTGGTCCGGACCTGCATGGTTTCCTTTGTGTGGTCTCCTGGACTTGCCGTGGTGCAAAAACAGAAATCCATCCAGTCACTACATGAAGAGGCTGGTAAACAGTTCAACATCAATACTGTTTTGGAAATTTCTACAAAATCAGAAGATAACTTGGGTGTAGATCTCAGTGCCTTTAGTTTGAAATATACCCCTGCGGGAAAAGAGGATGGTTTTTTTCTGGAGTCGATTTTTCAGGCATCAAAGGTGTTTGAGAATGGTGGACCCTACACTGATATTCGATTAATGGCTCCATCTCAAGCTAAGCGAGATAACCGGTTAACAGAATCAGGTCAGTTGGTTGCTTTCAGGTCTGCTGGAGTGGACTGGCCATTAATTCCCAAAACGGCATTTTATGATTGGCTTTACCTTAATGTTATCCATACGAAACCAGGATATGGTGAGCGGTTAAAAGATTATGGAGGGTTTACTGATATTGAGTTCAATCCCAAAAAATCGGTTAACTGTCAAGCGCATTCAGCGGCATTGTATGTGTCCCTTGAAAGTCGAGGTTTGCTCAATGAAGCATTGTCCTCTCGTGATGACTTTATTAAGGTACTTCAGCGATTTTCACAGGGTGAAACGCAGAAAAGCTCAGGTAATAGGGCATTGTTTTGATTTCATTCTATTGATACCCTCAATATCGAAGCTGGAAGCTGGGGCAGTTCATTCTTTTTGAACATAGGCAAGACTCATGACGCAAGACAGGTCTTGATCTTTGGCGTTGATTTCAAGGTTCAAGACATAACGTAAGAATTCCTGATTGCCTAGCTGAAAATTCAAACGTCTAATGACTTTCAAAAGGAAAGACCTGACCCCACCAGTGTGACCCCACCAGTGTGACCCCACCAGTGCAACGACTGTCGAGCGCGCGGCCAAGTATTTTGTTGTTTAAGTGCTCTGCCTGGATGCCTTCCCCAATGAGGCGATCAATCGGCTTGTCCTCAAAGAACTCAGGGATCAGGTAGAGGGTCTGCCCTGTAAAGTCCAGCCCATTGATGATCATTGCGACCACCGCCTGTCCAATGGTGACATTGCGTGCATCAGAGTCATTGGTTATGCGTGTATCGAAATATTCGGCTATCTTTAGCTCCCGGCACATGGCGGCAACCAAGCTTGGATGATTAAGGATCTTAAACTGGTATTGAACTGGCGGCATATCGGTGTCCCTGAAGATCTGATCAGTCCTTTGACATCAGATTTCAGGAAAATATCAATCGGGGTGGTGAAAGGCAGATATAAGCTTCACTTCATGTGAAGCTCATAGTATCAGTGGAATTGATTTCTCCACCCGATGTTATTTCGAGTGGGATTTGTACTCATGTGTTTTATTAGGTCTTACTTAAATCAGGTCTATATATTTGCTATTGGGCATTGGTCTTAGAACTTCAAAATATGCCTTTTGCTGAAATGATGCAGTTCACCACCAGTAATACTACTGAAATGATTAACCAGCGTTTACTATTGGCTGATTGATTTTGTAGGTTTTTATGGCTGTCTGCAAGTTGACTTAAGGCTGACAGAGTTTGTGTTAATGACTGATTTTGTGTTGCTAATGCGTTTTGGGTAGCACCTGCATCGCGGTGAATTTGTGCAGTAATCTCTTTATTCTGCTTTTGAATTTCATTTATCAATGGTTGTTGTGCTCGCCCTACAGTACTGTCTAGCTCACTGTTTAGTGCATTAATCTTGTCAGTCAGCTGTGTACCTAGTATTTGGAATGTTTTTTGATTGTCGCTCAATACCGTAACAGCTGGCTCGATATGGCTTAACACTTCTACCTGAGTCGCTTCTGTCGCCTTCTGACTATCTGATAAATGCTGTCTCGCTTTTTTGAATTCATCTGATAACTCTTTCAGCTGGTTGGCCACGGTGTCGAGGTAATCGACTGCCGCGCTGATTTTCGTAATCTTTTGACTACCAGCTTCGAGTTCAGCAAGTATCTGTTCAGCACGAGAAAGGTCCATGGTTAGCTAATCCTTACACACTTAAATCAATGCGGTTCAGTCGGTGGGTAAAGTTTTTTAAGTAAGTTAAGGCCGAGTGCTCATCCTTCAACGCCTCGTGGATGGCAATAAATTCTTTAGGATCATTGACCTGACCACATACAACTTCACTTAATTGGTTGCGCTGAACCGAGGTCAGTTGATCGGTTATCAGGGCAAATCGGCTCAGACTTGTTTCCCATAGGGATTCATGATGTTTGGTTTGTTCCAAGAAACGCTTTAAACGAGGAGCGCCGTCGGCATCGTCAAACTGGTTCAACAATAGGCGCAGTAGACCACTCAATAAATCCAGACCTGGACTGTTATGGTAACTTTCCAAAAAGCGTGACAGCGATCCTTGTAGTGTTTGTGCTTCTTTGGCACTGATGAGCTTGGTTTGATGATGGTTGATTTTTTTGATCAACTCAATCGCTTGTAGACTTTGTTCTAAGCTGCTTTCTGCGAGAGCCTGAAGTTTATGAGTTCGGCCATCGACTCGGAAGTAGGCCTCGAGCTTAATTTTAAACGCCTCTGCTCCCTCGAGTTCGAAGTCATTGCAGGCATCGTATAACGATTTCAATGACTGGCGTCGATTAAAGACAAAATGCTGGTGGTTCCAATGAAGTAAGAAGCGAATCAGCGGCAGTGTCGCATCCTCGTGTTGATCCAACAGGGCTTTGAGCTCGGCATTAACACTGCGAGTATCTTCATATCGACGTATATAGGCTTCAATGACCTCTGCAACCTGGTGGTCGGGAACCGGTGTGAAATCAACCAAGAAGTGACCCCGGAAATAATCTTCAATAACCCAGTCTTCGACTAAACCTGCTTGGTGTAAACGATACAACGCTTTTTCGGTGGCGGGTTTGGTGGCACCGACCTCCTTGGCTTGGATAAGAGTGTTAAGGTGGCCTCGCTGTCTCAGGGCCATTAACACTCGACCGCAGAGTGCCAGTTCCTTCTCAACCTGTTCCGTTCCATTGGTGATGAACCACATTTGAGAGGCGAAATCGCCTTTCCGGTTGAATCCAAGGTCATCCACCCACTTTTTCACGTCTTCGATGGGGGTGTTTTGCTCAAGAATGTAGCTGGGAATGTCTCCAGTGGGCTCTTCCGAAAGAAGCACATAACATTCAGCGGCTTGTTTATCGCGGCCAGCACGTCCCGCTTCTTGGTAGAGGGATTCCATGGAGCTGGGAATTCCATAGTGAACAGTGAAGCGCACATTGGGCTTGTTCACGCCCATACCAAAGGCTTTGGTAGCTATCAATAACGGCGTTTCGTTACGTTTAAAGTGATCTTGCACTTTACGCTTTTGTTTCTCGTATTCTGCTACGGTACCTGACCAGTTCTTAGGCATGGAGCCGGTAAAGTATTGAGTACCCGGCACCAGGCGTTGTAGCTCATTGGCCAAGCTTAAACAGCCATTTTTCCCACTCGCATAGGGCGCAAAAATAATGCCGGCAGCTTCATTGCTGGCCCAGCCTTTTTCCCGCATTTGCGTTATCAGGTCCTGTAAGGCTTTCTTTTTTTGATTGTGATCGGCAATCACGTGGAAGCTAAGTTCTTTTCGAGTGAACTCCATTAAATAGCAGACGTTGTCATCATCAATATCAAACTCCAGCTGGATATCCTTCAAAACCCGCAGCGATGCAGTAGCCGTTAGGCATAGTGGAGGAACATTGGGCACGCACCGTTCAATAGTTTTCGCCAAGGTCAGATAGGACGTGCGGAAATCATGACCCCACTCTGACAAACAGTGCACTTCGTCCACCACAATGGCAGAAATCAATTGATTCGTAGCCAGTGCATGTAAGGTTTCCCGGAACGGCGTTTGTTGAAAACGTTCCGGGGATACGAATAGGAACTGCAAATGACCTTGGCGCAAAGCTTCTAGCGTCAATTGTCGCTCCTCGGTTGTTTGGTCGCTGGACAGGTAATGCACCCGACCGTAGCAGCCTAGCTGATTGAGTTCTTCAGCCTGGTCACGCATTAATGAACGAATCGGACAAACGACAATACAGCAACCTTGCTGAAGGAAGGCGTTGAATTGATAACACAATGACTTACCACCCCCTGTGGGCAGTAGGCCGATGGTCGGCTCGGCTTGTAGCGCGTTGGTGATGACGGAGAGTTGACCAGGATTAAAGTTGTCGTAACGATACAGTTTATTCAGCAGCTGCAATAACGGCGCTTTATGGTCCTGTACTCCCCCTAACTGTATTGGGTACTTGTAGTGGGGCCCTGGGGCTAGCGTATAGTGATCCAAGCGCTTTTTGCGACGACTGTCCAATGTAACAAATTGCACATAGTCTGTACGGATAAAAATCGTGTCGTTACGGGCTGGATAGGCGTCAACCCAGCGATCGTTAACGCGATGGTCAATAAAGATCAAGTCTTTACCAGAAGGTTCTTCTGAGGTGATGAGATGCCAACGAGGGGACTTGAACGTCAAGCCTTGCAACTCAATGATCGGTTGCAGCCATTCAATGAGATCTTGTAAGGCGAGGTCTGTCCATTGTCTAACATCAGGACAGTCCGAGAGAATAACCAACCGCCAGAGTGGTGACTTCAGTGATAAAGCACCACGACAGAGGAGTTCTAATACCAATAGCTGGAAGCGAATAATAGCCGTGAGAATGACTCTGGGGTCTGATGTATTCTGACCTTGCTGAGCAAACACTTGTTGATACAGAGCAAAGGTAGACTGATGCTGGGTAATGATGGTGTGGATGGCTTGGATAAATCGCTGATAGTTGGCATTTTCTGCTTCAAGATCACGAACCGCAATGCGTAGGGTTTGTATCCCTCTGTCTACTAACAGTTTATTCCGGGCTTGATCTTTGTAGAGTTGAGCCGTTCGCTGATGCTGACTGCCATCAATTTCTAGGACCAATTTGGCTTGGGGTAGATAAAAATCGACCGCTTCCTCTCCTGCATAAGGTGATTTGCCTTGGGATACGGGCACAATGGTCTGCAGAGGGCACTCTGGTTGAATCAGTCGTGTCAGGTAACTGTGCTCACCCAAGGCGGCTGGCAGTTGCTGTTCGAAGAACCGCTGAGCTGGATTGTTGGCACACGCACCTCTAATGGTGTGTGACCATTGTGGAGGGGTTGAGCTGATCAAACATTGAGGGTGGGCGGCTTTCAAGTGGTGTGGTTCCAGTGCCAGTCCATCGATGAGTCGTTGCGATGCCTGAGTTGGGGTTCCCCTGAGCAACAGTTTTCGAACTAGGGCAAAGGCGTGCAGCTGTTGGGAGTCCACTGCTTGGGCAGGGGGCAGATTTTGAAAGGTAAAATTGTGCTCACCCTGCACATAGCCAGCCGTGAGGTGTATTCGGTTTTTGGGCACAGTATTCATGACGGACAGTCCTTGTGGATGCCTGAAGACTAACAAATATAATAACGAAACGATCGGTCGGGGAACAATCCATAATCATAAAACAACTGGCATAGCTGTTGCTGCAGTTGGGTCAGAGCGGTGACTTCCGTATTGCTGAGCACCAATTGATAGTAACTGCCTTTCACCAGCCCAGAAGCTGGGGTCTTTCCTTTTTGAACATAGGCAAGATTCATGGCACAAGACAGGTCTTGATCTTTGGCGTTGATTTCAAGGTTCAAGACTTAACGTAAGAATTCCTGATGGCCCAGCTGAAAATTCAAACGTCTAATGACTTTCAAAAGGAAAGACCTGATCCCAGTTTTTATGACCCCAGTTTTTGCAAACACCGACCAATACATAACTTGAACTGAGCCTGGTGTATGGATGGATAAAGATTAGATTGGTCTTGAATCCCCTGTTAAGCCGTTTAACCAGAACGATGTTAAAGTTGACAGCAGAGCTTATTAGATAAGGAACCATATAAGCGAACTTGAGAGACAACTCCACATGTAGCGGGTGGAGATCAATGGGGAGCAGAGTTGGCTTTATATTGCCATACAAATAACCATCAACAATCACTCGATCATGTTCAGGCACCAACCATAGTACATCCTGCCAGACTAAATATTGCACATACGTACACTAGTCTATTATTACCCGTGTGAATCATAGAATGTTAAAGAAATGGAAGATATAAATAAGCCTATCAATGAGAGGTGTCATCAAAATGGCACTCAGGCATTCCATTTTACTAAAATCAAAATAGTGACACATATTTAAATATATGGTGAGCAGTCAATGGGATTTTTTAATCGAAAGGATAAGGATCAGCTACTAGATGAGACTGATGCTAAACAAAAGGTGATTATACAAGTAAGAAACTTTCAGGATCCGGTTTACAGTACTGGAATTGAAAGTGAGGGAAGGACAATAGTGCTGGAGCATGATCAGAAGCAAAGATCAAAACTCCACGAATTATCTAAAGAGGCAAGGGGGAAAATTAACTCCCAAAAGATAACCCAGGTTCGGAATAAGATTCATCAAAAAGCTAATTATGAAATAGAAACACCATCTGAGATTGAAGAGCTTAAGCAAGATTATAAAACAGCGAAAGATCAGTACAGGGCTATTCATCAGGATTGGCAGGACTTCAGACGAATACACAATCTTAGTCGGCATGCACATTATCCAGAAAATCATTTTAATTCAGCAATACCATTAGTGCTTGTCATGCTGATTTTTGAAACTCTGACAAATAGTTTTTTCTTTTCTCTGGCTAGTGAATATGGCCTTGCCGGGGGAGCATTGGTTGCCCTGTTGCTCTCTTCATGCAATATTCTCATTAGTTTCTTTACTAGCATGTCATCAAGATATTTGAATCACTACAGCCTCTGGATCAAAGCATTGGCATATATGCTGGTTATCATATTCATAAGTACCGCAGCTGCATTGGCATTATTTGTAGGGCATTATCGAACGGCATTAGAAAAAGCACCCGAAACAGCACATTTAGATGCCGTACAGAGCTTTATTGAAAGTGCATTAAATTTAGAAACAGTTAGTAGTTGGATATTGGCAATCATTAGTTTTTCTGTTTTTTTGGTTACTTGGTATAAGTTTTTTAAATCCGATGATGCTTACCCTGGTTATGGTGAAATCACACGAAAAATGCACTTAATGAAGGAAAATATAAATGAGGTTAGCGGGGATGCTCATCAAGCTTTAGCTGTGACAAAAGAAAAGTTAGAGAATGAATTTGAGATTGAAATTGAAGAAATTAAGAAAGTGTATAACCGAGTTGTCGATGCAGAGCATGCTTTGCATCTACTATCAAGTGAGTTTGCATGTTTTATAGCCCTACAGAAAAGTGAGTATGAAAATTTCTGTCTCGAAACAAGGTCGTTGTTTTCATATCAATACTCGCAGGCTAACAACAGAAATGCAGAGTTTTCTGACCCAGTTCAGGAAGTTACTTTGCAAGAAGAAAGTATTAATGAGTCTTCCAATAGAGAGGCGTTTAGAGATTTTAATTTGATTAAGGAAGATTATGATCAATATATGAAAAGTATTCTTCCAGAGTTAAGGGAGAGTTATTTTTCGAAAATTGATATTTTCATTAAGGGACTGAGAGATAGTTTTGATGGGCAGATCTAGGTCAATGCGAAATCGTCAGGCAAATATGTTATCCATCAAAATAGCAGTGGCAGCAGCTATTTTGTTGGTAATTATAGGTTCTGCAGTTTACTGGATGCTTTCTAAACCCAAGTTTGATAAAAATACATTCTGTCAAAATGATAAGGTGAAAAGTGCAACTGTTGTGATTATTGATCGGACGGGGGAGTTCAGTAAAAGCCATATAAGAGCCATCAAGGATGTTATGAACTCTGAAATCGAAATGTTAAAAGAAGGTGATATGATTTCACTCTATTCTATTGACTCTAGAACATATAATGGATTGTCTGAAACTCTATTCGAGAAGTGTAAGCCTAAATCTGGGCAGAGTGTAAATAAATTGATCGAAAATGAGAGGATGATAAAAAATGATTTTAATAAAAAGTTTCAAGAGCCTATTGATCATGTGTTATCAAATGTAATAAATGACAAAGATTCAAGCTCATCACCAATAATTGAAAGTTTGTTTGATATTGTTAGTAGTGGTCAATTAAAATCTGGCGTGAACATCAATAGGATAGTTTTATTGTCAGACCTGCTTCAACATAGCAAGTTAATCACAGTTTACAAGGGTAAACTAAAAGCAATTGATGATGATCAAAATCTTAAAAGGATAGTTCCTGATTTACGGGGAGTGGATGTGAAAGTTTTCTGGATTCTCAGAGATAATAGAGAAGGTGAGCTTCAATCCGATTATTTATTATCCTGGTGGGAGAAGTTGTTTGAAGCATCCCATGTTTCTAATATCTCAGTGCAAAAGGTTAGATAAAGATGGATGTAGATAAAAGAAATCATGGTGATAGCTTGTCAATACCAAAGAATAACAATATAAGTGTAAAAGGGCTAAGAAAGGCATTTAGCATAAGTGCGATAATGGGTGTTATATTAGTCTTTTCAGTTGCCTTTTTTGGTATTGGTCAGATTTATTCTATGTTTCTTTCTGCATGCATTATCGGCTTTTACTGGCTTATATATTCTCAAGGAAACTCTCCTCGAAAATTGCGTGATATATTCTCCGATAGTGTTTATTATTTGGGGTTCCTGCTAACGGTCCTTACCTTAATAGCAAGCATGAGTGCTTTTGGTTTTTCAGAACAAGAGCTTTCAGCAAATAATGTGTTGAGTCAGTTTGGAATGGCCATGGTAACAACCCTTATGGGACTTTTTATCAGAGTGTATTACAAACAATTCGATGTATCCCTGCATAAAGTTGAAGACGAGGCTCAAGAAACTCTTGAGAATAGTATTGAAACAGTTGTCATTAAAATGAAGATAGTGACTGAAAATCTTACTGTGTTTTCTAATACTATATCTGACAAAATCAGTGAGATGGATAACGGCTGCAAGGATGTTGCGAAAATATTTGATGAAACTGCTCAGATAATCAGGGAGAGCTCTTTGGAAAACCTTGAGTCTCTTTCAGAAGGGTGCAGCACCAAGATCAATGAATCCTTGGAAAAGATAGATCAGCACTCCAGACAATCCCTGCATGAGCTTGCAGCTACAGCCAATGAGTTCACCAATATTCACAGAGACTTTGCCACGGATGGTATATCCAGTTTAAAACAGGGAATAGCTGAAGGGTTTAGTGCTACAAAAGACTCACTAACAGAAACAGTAGCTGATTTCAGAGCTCAGGCGAAAAGAATAAACTCTAGTATTGGCACAGTTCATAATAAATTTAATGCATTAGATAGTTGTGTCTCAAGTACGATCACTACTCTGGATACTTTCAAAGAAAATACTTCACCTGCTTTAAGTAAGTTGAATCAAGACGCAACTCAAACAATTGAATTGTATAATGGTTTAACGCAGAATCTTAATGTAATAGGTGGGAAGGTCAGGGAGCAATTAGCTTCCATTCAGGAAGCTGATAAAGTAACTTCTCAATCTTTGGCTAAGACAATAAAAGAATATGAAGGGTTATGTAAAAGACTTCGTGATGCTCTTCAACTAAAAGGTCTGAAAGAGCTTTCAGAAGAAGATGCTTTTTTGATAGGTGCGCTCGAAGAAAGGCGGGCTGCTTTGGAAAATCTAAATGGTGCATTTAATGCCACAAGTGAAGAGCTAATACAATCTGCAAAACGGTTTAGCGATAATATGTTAAAAACCTCTAAAGGTATAGTTGATACCCTCGGGGACAAGGACGACGATGCAACAAGAACGTTCTGATGTATTCAGTATTTCCATGATAGAGTTACTACTAATTATCATGTTTTCTTTGCTGATTGTTATGGTTTTATTGAACAGTAATCTTCAAAAGAAGCAGGCTGTACTGGATGATCTCAGAGGAAAAATTCATTCTGTCGATGATGATTTGCATAAAGTTCATGAAAAATTGGGGTTAGAACATCGAGAATATGAACAACCCTTAGATTTAAATGAGGCTGTGGCACAGCTACAACAGTTTGCAGAAGAACTTAATACATCCTTTTCTACTCCTGAAGCCGATAATATTCTGGCGAGGATGAAGATTGATGATGTATGGACATCACTAACAAGGCTCACAGATAATAATTTTGATATGATTGATTTGATAAAAAAGCTTGAAGAAATCAAGTCTGAGGTTAAGGAATTAAAAAAGGATAACCAAAATAAAATTAAGATGATTGAAGATCAACAAGTTAGAGAAGATCAGCTAAATAATGAATTGGCAGTACTTCAAGAAATTAATGAGCATAAAGATGATGTAAAGGCGCTTATAGAGGAATACAGGGAGAGAGAAGAGGGCTTTAAAGAAGAGATAGCGAGAACCAGGGAAAAGAATAATTCTTTAAAAAATCAAGTGAAATACCTGGCAGGTACGGGGCTAGTCCATCCTCCCTGCTGGTCTGATCCAGAGACCGGTAAAATAGAGTACACATTTAAGGTGGTTGTTACAGATAATGATGTTTATATCAAAAATATATTTCCTGAGTATAGGAATAAAGAATATTTATCAATAACTAATCATAAGGATTATGATGATGTGTCCATGAGTTTTGATAGGTTCAGAAGAGAAATGCAGGTATTCTTGAAGCATGCAAAAGCGCAGACGCCAGAGTGTAGGTATTTCTCTATTATTCAGGATAAAACTTCGGCTAATTCAAAGAGTGAGTGGAAGAGGGGATTGAAATCTGTTGAATCATCTTTTTATAAATTGGAAATATGATGTTAGAAGAAATTGAACAGGCTATTAGAAAGCAGAATTATGTTGTTTTAAAAAGTCTCAATAAGAGGATGGGCTATCCTCTTAGCGATCATTCGATTGAAGATTATGTTGATAAAGGTCGTAGTTTTGAAGAGGTAGCGCAGGAAATAAAGGGTTTTAGTGAACCTGAAGAAAAAAAGGGCAGTAAGCAGGTATTTCAAAATACGAAAAAGTGGATTAAGGATTTTGTGTATAAATTATGGGTGTGAGTTGAGTTTATCCTGAGCACTTTATCTGCTATGGCAAAGCTAGCTTCCATGAATGTGTTGCAAGCTCTGGAGTGAGCTAGAAGATATTGGATATACAGTGAACTTTTCGTTAAGGCATCCAAGCCTTATACTCTGAACCCTGATTTTTCACATGTAATGGTTATTTTTTGCATTTTACAAGATCTGACTGGCTACCCGTTAAAGGGCTGGAATCCCGCTATGAAATATCGAATACCGGCGATGTCCGTAGCCTTGCCACCGGCAAACTGCTGGCCAAAAGAGTCATAGGGAATCATGAGTCCGTATTGCTTTATGATGGCTGCAAACATAAAGGCTATACCATCGCCAAACTGTTGCAGTCGCACTTTGGCATTCAGCGGAAAGTGATTTCGCAGGTCGCTGATCTTGAGGGAGAGGAGTGGCGGGAAATTCCTGACTTTGCAGGCCTTTACTGGATATCCAACAAGGGTCGTATAAAAAGCAGGAATGCTGGCGTGCGGGATAAAGAGATGCTGGTCAAGTTAACAGACCATCCCAAGGGTGGTTATTCAGTATCACTGCATAAGAACAATAAAAAATATACCTATTCTCTCCATCGCCTGCTTGGAGAAGTGTTTATACCGAACCCCTTGAACAAACCCATGGTCATCCATCTCAACGGCAACAAAAAAGATCCCCGTCTGGAAAACCTTGCCTGGGTCAATAACTCCGAAAGCCAGAAAAATGCTGTGGCCCTTGGCCTTAAAGAGCATCTTATCGGAGAAGATAATGCCTGCAGTGTGGCAGTGCTGCAGTTGAGTAGCAAAACAGGGAAAGTGCTGAAACGCTGGGGATGTATCGCCGATGTGGAGAGAGAGCTGGGTATCTGGCATTCCAATATTGCCAAAGTATGCCGGGGAAAGAGGGCATCGGCGGGTGGGTATGGCTGGCAGTATGAAGAAGATGTATTTTGAACTTCACACTGCCTGGGCTGAACCGCACAGAAATAGTTAAGATCCGGATTTATACGTCTGCTCAGCCATCTTGTACTCATCGGCCAGATCAATGCCCATTTCAGAGCCATCACTGCCCAGCACTTTTCGACAGCCAACGTACATCATGCATACCAGGTGAAAACCGGAATAGTGCTGGCCAGGCATCGCCTTCAGCCTATATTTCTGCTCTGAGCTATCCGTGTCAAAACCAGACTGGCCTTTCATGGCAACCTCAATGAACAGGTTTCTCGCCTGTTCTTCAGGGAGGCTGTCGTAAGCTTTCATGGCATCGGTTATGTACATAACCGCATCCATTCTCAAGCCGCCCGCTTCCTCTTTGATTTGCGCGTTCTTTTCTGTGGATAATGCCGTCTTGCTCTCTTTTGCCTGCTGAGCTTGAGGAGAACCGGGAGCGATGGTTAAAACGATATTGAATTGAGCGATGGCTTCATCGCGCCGACCGGCTTTCCGCAGTGCTTCACCATAGCCCAGCTGTGTGATTGGGTCTTGTGGGCACATGGGGGCAAGGTTTTCATAGATGCCCAGTGCCTCATCATTTCTGTCTTCTGCAGAATAAAGACTGGCGACATTACGTAAAGCAAACTGATTAGCAGGCTCTATTTCCAGTGCATACTCAAACGCGTTAATCGCTTTGGCCACGGTGCGCTGTCGGGCATAGGCAACACCCAGGGCAACATAGACATTGGCTCCTGCAGAGTTTCCCTGCACCTCAATTAAGTGCTGCAACCGCTCAATGGCTTTATCCAGCTGGTTAAGGTCAGACAGCGCCATGGCGGAATTGTAAAGTGCACTGCCATTATCCGGGTCTTGCCTTAACAGCTCATCACAAAGCTCAATGCCATACTGCAAATTGCCGGCATTCAGGGCTTTGAGAATATTCGCATCATTGGCCTGTGGAGAGATAACCACTTTTTCCAAATCCGCCCGGACTTCCACATGGTGGCCAAGGTCCCGATACCTGGCTTTCAGGTGATCCACCACGGCAAAGCGGAAATCGATGCCTTCCAGGTCTTGCTGATCCGCAGGCAGTTGGGAGCGGTCAAACTGCGCCAGGGAAATTACCACATCACGATTCAGATCCACTGGTGCAACTCCGTCATCTTAATTTTGCTGGCTGTTATTTCTACCAGCTCCAGATCATCAAGCCCATCATACTCACCGAGCAGTAACGGCCCAGCAATTTCTTTGGCGGGCTCAAGCAGCCCAAGGGACTCAAACGGAACCATCAGCGGTTTGTTTTTGATGAGGCTGGCCAGGCCAAAACTCTCTGTGGCTGCCAGCAGGCGATTCCAGCGTACCAATTGTGCCGGGAAAATGGTCTCTTTCAGCGATTGCAGGTTGTTATTGATGGTTATCTTGATCGCTTCCTGCTGCTGGTCACAAAGCTCACTCTGGTACTTCTGCAGCTCATGGTGCACGGCCACCGTGGGCAGGGCAGAGCGCAGTTGCACGATCAGGTTACCAGCGATACTGTGCGCGATATCCGGCAACTGGCCTGCAGGAATCTGCTCGACATTCTTTAATTGCTCACTGATGATGTCAACCGCTCCAGGTGCCAGTCCAACATCTTTCAGGGGCGACTGTATCTGGTACCGACGGAGAATAAAGCGCAGCTGAACGGAAGCCAGGGCATGACGAAGAGCGTGATATTTCGAATTAACCTTAACTACATGTGCAGGCTGCCCGGGGGTGCGGGCTGTGATTTGAGTCGACAGCATATCCCCAAGGGACGAATCCATAACGATCAGTGCCGGTTTGCCAGACACCTTCTCAAGCTGCTGGGCAAGGAGTTTGACACTTGGGTAGGTGTCTAAGTCAAATTGCATGGATGTGCCTAAAGGTCAGGATTAATGTTTGGGGTTGAGTTCTATCACATGGGGCAGGAAAGTGACAGTAGAACGATAGATATATAACCTGAGCTGAGCCAGTTGCAAACAACTGTTGAACAGCCTGCGTCGAAACGAAATATATGCAGGCCAACGAATCTACCCTTAATGTCTCCCCCTAAGATGACACATTAATTACCTTTACTATGTTGGTCAAAATCAATGCATCAAGGTGGTTTTTTAAGTTTCCAGGTACCCTTCCTCCCGTGATTAATGCACCCATTTCCATATTGTGCTCAAGGGCATACCCCGTTAGGTTAGCACTTGTAATAAACGCTAAAGAATCATCAGCAACAGCACACTTTGCATGCACAGACCCAATGCCGCCATCAGGTCGATTCTCTTCAGGCCAATAATAAACAGAGGCCAATGGGAGTCTATTGGCAATATTCTCTCCTGGGTCATAATCCAAACTGCCACCTCTTTCTTTTGAAGACTCAGTCAGTATAGAGAGCTTAACTCCCCGGTTGATAGCTGCCTCCAAAGCAGTGGCTGTTGCCTTTATATCCGTAATAACAAAAGACACGATAAAAAGGGAATGCTGAGCCTTATCAATAACCTCATGTAAAACAGCTGAAGTCTGCCTCACAGGAACAATGGTTGTGTCCGGTCCAGTCCAGACAAGCTCAACGCTTCCATTCGAGTTCCCTGAATGAGCACTGGAACAGGCACCAAGAATCATACCGGCCAGTTCATATTTGGAAATGCATGACTCATCCCACTCCTGTAGCGTACACAAAAGCTTCCCCCTTGAAAGGCTGCTTGCTTTCCAACTGTTTGCAAACGCAGTCTGGTTGATGGGTGGCTCGGCATCCTTAATCAACATGGCAAGTTGACGCAACTTGTCAGGATGCGTCGACTTGACCAAATTGTTGACTGCTTCCAGCAGCTTTTCCAAGACAATATCCCTCTATCCAAAAAATGCAGCATCCGCACAATCAAGAGTCGCAACCACAAGGGATCGATCCAGATAGCGGTTACCTTTCTCACAGGAAGTTTCCGAAACAAAACCACAGGCATGGCAACACGCAGCATGTAAAGAGCGATCCTTTTCCGGATTATGTTCAGAACAGAGTGGGTCAGAAGAACAGATCCTTGCTCGATAGAGCGCACTCTCCAGAAGCCGTCCCAGATTTTCTGGTTTGCCTAAATCCACCAGTCCCCCAAGTGTTCCATCAGAATCAGCTGCTGCGGTATAAATCAAAATGCCAGCCTGCTGTTGATGACCTTCCGTATCGGCGTAAATCCGCTCTCTAATACTAGCTGCATTGTAACCACACTCCAAGGCCATTTCCCTGATCAGCAGGTGAGCCAAAGTGTGTAACATCGCATAACGAATACCAGGATAAGTCTCATCCGGATTGAGATTACGGGCATTTCGCCACCCTCTATGGCCAGCTATCAGCTTTTTATCAATTTCCTGTACTGCAGGCTCTTTTTCCCATTTCTGTAACTGCTCTTCATCAAAGCGAATGAAGATACCTTCACCATGAACCTCTGTAGCAGGAACCCACTCCGGCGCAGAACGACACAGCTTGGCAACTTCTGGCCTTTCATCCGGATCGGAAGAGTGCTCAGGAGCCTCGACACGGGTAAACCCAAGCAAGGCGTTTACTTCCCGCAATCTTTCTAATAGTAAAACAGCAGAAATTTGCTTTGTATAGGCGGTTGGGGGGGAGGTAGGGGTACTCAAGAAATGAGGCCAATCTTTAGGTGGATTGGGGTTTGTTAATACATCCCACTCGGGGCCTTTAATATCTGACTCTGATACAGATCCCTGCGCTTTCCCCGAAGTAATTTCCTGTAGAGCAGCCCAAATTTCCGCATTAGAATATTTTTCAATTCCAATTAAACTGCCAGTTTTCTTCAGCGTTTTTACAATGAAGCCAATCTCAGCCTCTGACTCTACATCGTCAAAATAGTTCATCCCATCCTGAAGCAACTGAATGATAGGGTCTCGGGTCACCGGAATGGCAAGAGCAGACAGAGTGACTGGAAACCAGCTATTAGTCGCTCCTAACAAAACCGCTCTGGCATCCTCTGCGCAGTCATCCTCAAAAATATTCAGGTGCGCATGGCGACCTCTGCACTTTGGCAGGTTTTCTTTACCGGCCTGTCCAAATGCATGAGCCAGCGATCTAGACTTGCCACACTCATCACATTTCACCCATAGATTTTCTGTCTGTAGTGATGCTCCACTTTCAAAAAACCGGAGAGTCCCTTTGCATGAGCTGATACCAGCATGAACAAAATAGTGCCAGGGAAAGTCATCCAAATGCCCATCTCTGCAAGCTAAAAGAAAACGAGCGGGAACGGCATCAGCATCTGTTGGCTTTGCTTCGCCCTTTGAGCCAGAGCAGCTCTTATGAACAAAGCGAGTCAGTTCTGGACGATACCGGTTCTCCTTACACTCAAAAAGCCCACGGTCATACGGCGACAAAAGGCCGCATTTAACACATCTCAGCCAGCGGGGGAAGGGAAGAACAGGAACACCAATATTAGCTTCAGCCGAGTATGCATCCACTTGCTCATTTTTTTGGAATGGTGGCATCCGCAGACTTTCAACCTGAGCACCCAGCTCTTTCCTGACAGCAGCAAGAAGTCTCGCTTCCACAATAGGAGGGCATCGATCTTTATCCCAAAGGTGTATTCCCAGAGTCAGCACTGAAAGACTTGGCAAGTCTATTAGCGCACCGGGTCCATAGGTCCATAAGAGCTGGCTGGGCCTGACATCCCCCACCGGAGTTTTTTCATTAATCATCACTCTCTCCTGAGTCTGCCCCATTATCTTTATCAACAGAAGGAGACCAGTCAGGACCTTCAGCCATAGTCTTGGTATTCATAATTAATCGAACCCCGGGTTCAACTTCCCGCATAGACATTGGAACTGTTTTCCACTCCCAGCTTTTAATTCCCGGGCGCTGCAACAAAGCTACGGTGGTGTCTTTTTGCTTCCCTTTTTTCTCATAAGACAAAATTCGACCGCCTTCATTAGCCTCCTTACTCCACTTATCAGCTCGATCTTTAAGCATGATCTCAGCTAAATCCCGGGTGTCTGTACTGTCTGTCACATGCCAGGCTCTACCCTTTAACCGTTCTATAGAAGTAGTCATTTCCGGCTGATGCGCTTTCTCCAGAGCCTTAGCACCAGTGTTCGGATTGAAAGGAAGATGTTCCAGTCGAATCATACTCAACATTGTGCCGGTTAAACCCCGGTCCAATGCCCTTGGCGAGAACGGAGTTACAGACTGAGCTTCCACATGCTTATAGAATGTTGCGTGGTAATGTTCGAAAGTTTCGTAATGAGAAAGATCCCTGGGTCTGGCCCAGGTTAATACAGTACAAACCAGGCCTGGCGATGCTCGACCGACACGACTGGTTGCCTGAATATATTCGGCTGTTCCTTTCGGCTGCCCATTAACAGCCATCAATCCGAGGCGATTTACGTCGACCCCGACCGACAACATATTGGTTGCCAAAACAATATCAACGGCCCTGTCTTCACCTTTAACCCAATTGCTGACATAGCGCCCCGTTGAAAGGTCCAACTCGGCTCTGAACTTTATTTCCAATTGATCCAGCTTTTTAGGAATATCTTTCCCTGAAACCCGGGATGTAAGCTCATCAGTATTATTGACACTCCGCTGCTCTAAGCCGGGCCTGGCTACCTGACTCATTTGCACTCGGTAAGAACGCGTTCTTACATCATCTTCTGCTAACCGCTTCATGCCCCCCAATTCCCTGAGGGAATTGAAATAACCAACTGTTGTCATGTACGGATCAGCCAGTTGACCAAAGCGGTTAAAGAGCGCCTGTGAAGCCGCCAACAGCGATGTGTATATTCGAATCAACATCGCCGGTCTTGAGCTACCCGGTGAACAAATCCCTACATAACGCCTTCCCGGGTTAGTTTTTAAGGGTCTCTGAACAGAGAAAAAGTTATCTTCAACTTCAAGTCCATGGGGAGGGAAAACAGAAACCTGCCTCATAAATACATTTCGCACCTGCTCTTCAGCTTTGCGGACGGTTGCCGTTGAAGCGATCACTTTTGGACGTATCGTTTTATTATCAATGCTCCATGAGCACAGCTCATCCACAGCGGTTTCATAAAGACCAACCATGGTTCCCAGCGGCCCACTGATCAAATGAAACTCATCCTGAATGATCAAGTCCGGTGGACGTACCGGATCAATGTTTTTCACAGTGACAGCAGAAAGGCCGTTTTTACTATCAGCCCGATGGTTACCATTACAAGGGGAGTCCGGCCAGATAAAGCCGTGTCTTGGGCACTCCTGGCTAACTTTCCCAAAGAGCGTTCTTACCTCTCCCCGCCATGCCATCATGGCAAACTTATCAACCGTCGCAATCATCATTGTGGGAGGACGGTGATAAATTTCTTCATCAACCACCAGCACCGGGATACCCGGTTGGACTTCTTGTGATGACTTACCTTTAGAGAAGTCACAACGCCCAAGTTTGTCACCACAATATATGGTGGTTCTATTGGCCGCCTTGTTGACTTCAATATCACGACCAGCAGCCACTTCTGAGCCACACCATGGGCAGCTGGTTAATTGAGCCGGAGAGGATGCAACAAGTTTGTTATCCCGAAAATTTTGAATGGCATTATGGCTATCTGCCGTCGTATTCGGGGTAACTTTCTTACCTACCCAAAGACCAATAGTAAAAGGTGTTTTTCCCAGAGAAGCATCACCATCCTTTACTGCTTTTCTTCGCAGCACCTCCATGGCACAAATCAAAGTGGTTGCCCTTTGAAACTGTTGAAGAGTCAGCAGTCGCAAGGTGTAGCGCATAATGACAGACAGCCCCCGGCTACCATCAAAACCACCCAAATCGCCCTGATATCTCCGTATCGCCATGGTAAAAGCAGCAACGCCTAAATACGCCTCGGTTTTACCACCACCGGTAGGGAACCACAGGAGGTCTGCATAAGCTTCAACAGGCTTCGTACGATCACTATGTGTCGGGTCAGCGAGTGAAGGGATTGAAAGAAGAATGAACGCCAGCTGGAATGACCTCCATGAACGGTTCTTTCTTTCATTGAAGAACTCGACAGACTCCTTACTGCCTCTTCTGCGTTCAAGAGCATAAATACCATGGACACGCTGTCTGGCCATGGCTTCATTGGCAAATCGGAATGCTTTCAGAGCCATCTCATTTTCGGCCAATACATCAATACCGGCTATCAGACGCTCTTTAATATCTTCGCAACGATCCAGAGCCAAGTTGGCCTGTTCATCATAACCAGTTACATCAACGCCAATCCGATCACGCTGCTCACTAATCCAGGATGAATAATCATCCGTTAGCATCGTCAGTGCTGAAACCAGCGTTTCTTTTTCCATAGTTGCCAGTTCTGACATGTCCAGATAGCCATTGGCTATCATCTGCCGTAAAACAGGCCGGTCATTTTCATTCCGTCCTGGTGTGTCAGTAACAGGCACCTCACTTTGAGGCAATACCACGGTTTTGATGGAAACCGCTTTTTCCAGACGCTCTTCCCGAACCTCTGCATGCACTGAAACACCATGACCCACTGCAAACTCCACCTGCTTGCGATAGATCATCTCAAGCGCTTCACGTTCCGGATCTTCCCCATGGCTATCCAGCACTGGTCTTCGTCTGAAGATCGCATCGCCAGAACCATGAGCAGCCTGCACCGATAACTCTGGCTGAAATACCCAGGCTGAATCCCGATTCTGATCAGGTTCGTCCTGAGTATTAACCATAAACAGGGTAACCAGTCTGTCGCCCTTATGGTTTGGTGGACGGATAGAACCCTGAATAACAATAGAAGGGTTCTCTTTATCAATGGACTTCGCAGAAAGCAGACCATCCTTCAGTGGTAGCACAAGTTTGTCACCACAGGGAATCCGCTTCCATACCCGTGCAGGCTGGCCTGTTTTACGATCTTCAACTGTTTCACTCTCAGTTCGTTCATAGCGCCCCCACTGAGCCTCTATTTCCAACTCTTTGACATCACCATCCACACAGAAGGTCATACCAAAGCTGGAAGGCACCAGACTGTGGTTATTGGATGTATCTATTTCTTCTGCAGGTTCAGCATCACCATCCACAGAGCTGCTGGCTTTTCCAAACTCTGCACCTGGATCATCGTAACCGGTATGAGCCTCCAGATCGTCAGGTACTTCGTCACTGGCTTCCGCTTCCAGTTCTAGTCCTTCCACACCAATTTTACTGATTGCCTGAGGCGCAAACTTACCCACCAGATAGCGATCCCGCACACTCATTTCAGCGATTTCTTCGTGAGGACCACAGGCAGGGCCCAGCAGGTCATCCATTACTGCCAGTTGCAAAAGCTCTCGAACATAAGCCTGATTCTGAATCAGTGGGATATCTGCTGTCGTGACACCTGAAAGCTTTGGAAGCCCCTCTGCAAACTGTGTCCAGCCCAAGCGACCAATTCTTCCTGAAGGAAGTGCCCATCCTGCTAGAGAGATATCAGGCTTTCCATCAATCTCAAGCAGACGATCAAAGTAAAAGGATGTGCATTTTAAATCGGAACGAATACGGTAGACCCGGCCAACTTTCAGGGCCTTGCCTGCACTATCAACTACGGCTATGTAGTCATCTTCCTGGACAGCCTGATACTTCTGCCGTTCACCGGATAGCGTTAATAAATAGCTGCTGAAATTGGCTGTCTGGGTGTGGGTACTGCTATCAAGAGCAATCCAGGCATTTTTTTTGGGTATCATCTTTCGCCATCCTCTCCACAGCCATGAACGTCAAAATTTCTCACAGTTTTTGAAGAATCCATCTGATCTGCAAGCTCATCAGGAACTGTCTCATCAACCATTAGCATGGGGTAAATCATCTTTAGAGAACTTGTAATCTCATCCCCCAATTTCAATTTCATCTGTTTTACCCAACCTTCAAAACCAATGTGTCCTTGCAGCAATAGCTCCTTGCCAAGCATCAGACCTTCTGCAAACAGCAGCCCTTCAGGGGTAGGGACGATGTCTCCACCATTATGAATATGGTCGAGTAATTCCTTTAACTCTTGCCCAAGAGCCTGTTCCTCTTCAGTCAGATGAATCGGACGCCTCTCCCGTTTTTTCAGTCGACGCTTCTTCCTACCCTGTTCAGACACGGCTCTCCCCCTTACAATTTGGCTCGATAACGTAGCTTATCACCTGAACCCAACTGCTCAACATCACCATCAGCCAGCAACTCTTTGATAGCCGAGTCCCACTCTTTTGGATCAGCACCGCAGCTGTTGAGGATGACATCTCTGGAGTACGCCTTTCCTTCGTTGTTTTCTAACCAGGCACAGATCTGGTGAATAGCTGTGGAGCCCCACTGGTTTCCCGCAGCCTTTTTGGGTGGCTCTGGATCCGGTTGAAACAACCCCATCTGTGGTGCAGCTTCCTCGGATTTTTTGGCTACTTTGGGTTTGACCGTTTTTTTAGCTGAGATCTTTTTACCTTTGGCTGGAACTGTGTTGGCTAGTGAGCCCTGTTCATACATTTCTTTATTCAACTGAGCCATGCGGGCAAGAATACTGGTTCGGCTCCATTCACATATAGCAAATCGAATATTATCGCCTGCTGGTAAGTAATGTCTCTCATGGAATCCATGCTTAAGGTCAATATCAGTCCATCCATAAAGATCAAGAACCTTCTGATCTATGCATACTAATGTGCGTCTAAAGTCAGAAATGTCCTGATCATTACAATTTCCAGAGTGAACTAGATTATTAAATTTGGTTAAACCAATACCTCTAAGCTCCATTGAAGCCTGCCTTTGCTGGTGCAGCCTCTCTCCTAGAACATTAAGGGAAGATACTATCTGATCTCTGTCAGGAAGTGGCAAGGTTTCAAAGGCATCGCTTGGAGAAAAATTGAGATCCATCTTCAATCTTGATGAATGCTTCCAAATCCATTCATTGATCAACGTGGAGTTCAAGAAACCAAGCCAACCATATTCTGAAAAAGAAAAAACAACTATTTTTTCATTAAAAACGTATAGATTTGGTACGAGAGAGGGTGAAAAGTACTTACCAACCCGAGCATTACAAATAACATTCTCGTTACGAGGGCTTGGAAACCAGCCCTTTGGGTGTTTAATAAAAGAATCACCTCGGCCAATCTTGTGGTAAAGTTCACCACGTGGTCTAAGAAAAAGCCACCACTTGTCTCTGGCCGTCTTGTCTTTTTTTGCCTGCCGCTCTTCTTTTACATGTGCAACCAATCTATCATAAGCCCATGAGTAGCCCTTAGCTTTTTCTATAGGCCAGTCCCAAAAATTAATTATCCATCGACCAGCTTCCTGATTAACATGTTCATTCAAATCTTTACCTGTTAAGTAAGGAAAAATTATCCTCTCATTGTCCATATTTTTACTTATTTGCTCTCTTGCGGTCACTTCATCCATAGTGAAACCAAGCCCTAACACGTATGAACCTATGTATGAGAGTTCTTTATTTGAGTTAAGCTGAGCAGGACTCCAATCACTCTCAGCAGTCAGGTAAGAAGAAATATGCTGACATATGGCACCTAATAGTGAGCGCGCGCCTAGCCAATTGCGCTTAGATATATGTACACGGCTTGTTATCACTGCAGCCTTTCCTGGCCAAGGCTGATTCGGATGCGCTGAGTAAATAGAAGCTCCATCTTGTACCAGCATATCCAGGCCGACTTGCCTAGTATCTCCCTCAGCAATTGTATTTACAGCTATAAGCCCTAAACAACCTTTAGTATTAAGAGACGCATACGATTTTAGAAAGAAATAGGCAGACATATCTGCACTACCTGTGACCCCATGAGCAATAGCGTTCACGATAAAATTTCTATAGTTGCTGCCCATAGAACCGGAAATCTTTTGTCCACCTACAAAAGGAGGATTGCCAATAATGGCATCAAAACCATGGCGACCTACAAATACCTCAGGAAACTCCAAATGCCAGTGGAATGGCTTACGCTGAGGCTTTCCAGATGGTAGGTCGGTAGCCAAACCACGCTCTGCCATCTTTTCGAGCTGTTTTAATTGCTGCTTATCACCATTAAGCACTTCACCCGCATAAATTGAGAGAATCGTAGTGTCCGGGGTTTTTCCGCCATGTTTCAGTGTTTCACCGATTAAGGCATCCGCGACCAGCTCTGGCAGCCTTAATTTTTCTTTGGCCTGAGCATCCAGATGCGCCATCACCTCAACATCTTTGATGTCTCGAATGGGCCGTAAGCGTAGGGTTTTCCTCAATTCAATCGCTTCATGAACAGCCTGCTCAATCTTCTGAGCAAACAACTGCCGTTGACCATTAGCCGTGTCCATATTGAGGTGGAGCAATTGATCCAGATTCTGTATGCCCAGCAAGCTATCGCCATGTCGCAGGTTGTGATCCAGAAAACCAAATGGACGACCCTTAGCCAGCGTAATTAGCCAGATGGAGAGCTTTGCCAGTTCAACTGCCAGCGGGTTCATATCGACACCGTAAAGGCAGCGTTCAGCAATTAGCCTGCGGGCAGTTAGCAGCCTTTCCTCTGCTTGTGCTGAAAGTGGCTCTTTTTTGCCCAGTGTATCCAATACTTCACCTTCAGAAGAAATAGCTCTACCTGATTTCTCAGCCAGGTCCCAGGCTTCAACCAAACGCTCGGATAACCAACGGCAGACTTGTACCAGAAAAGCACCAGAGCCCATGGCAAGGTCACAAATTTTTAGATCCAGCAGTTCTGCAGCGGGTTTAAGCACCCAGTCTTGCCGCTCTTTACCCTCGGCTGGCCCAATATAAGCCACAGGCTCCAGTGTTTCTTTGACAATGGCTTCTGTCAAAGACTTCGGCGTATAGTGGGAACCGGTTTCTCTGCGGTCAGCCCCCATGGCTACCATATAGGCACCTTTGGGGTAGACCAGCGGATATCCCCAGCGGTCTGTTTGAAGCAAATGAAAAACAGTAAGCAGTCTGTCTCTTAACTGCTCATCGCCATTACAGGCAGTCAGCAGCTTGTCTGAAGAGGTTTCATCAACAGTTTTAGCCAGATCATTACGAACACGGCTGGCAGAGCTGCCTGTTCGCTCCTGCAATAGAGTTTCAAATCTTTTTTGCCCATCTAGACGTGCTGACTCTAACTCTCCCAACGTTATCCAAGGTTTTTTAGCACTTCTGGTTGCATCCAGTTCAAGGGTAACATCAGTCGCTTTTTTTACTGTTCTTTCAAGAAGACCTTCATAAACATAACCGATCTGTTCAACATCCAATGCCCGGTATGACAGTGATCGCCCCTGAAACAGCTGTATGGAGTCCAGCAACAGCAGAACGGTTCGGTTATCAATAGGTAATGGCTTTGCAGGATCGGTTTTCCAATAGGAGCCTTTTGCCCTTCCTTCCAGAAAAGGAAAACGATCAGGGTCAAATAATGAGCCACCTAATGCAGGCATTCGCATACCTTCATGCTCAACACCACCATAAACCGCCCTGAAAATAGCCAGTAATCGAGACCAGCCATCCAAGCGTCGCTCAAGTACCTCATCGGAGACTTCTCTTAGCTGCATTCGCAAAGTGGATACTGCGTAGTGCGCTTCAAATCGCTCATCCCCCAGCAGAAGCAACTCACGTTCTTCAGCACACAACAAAAAGACTAGCCGCATCATAACGGTCAACCCTGCTTCATAAAGTTCAGCGGGTTGAACATCTCTCAGTAATTCACGGTTTCTGTCCTGATCGGCCCGATCCAGCGACTGAACCAGCACCTCTACTGCCCGACGGACCTGCTCACCCAAGGCGTCAGTGACTTCATCCTGATGCTTGAGGGACTCATCCAGTAGTGCAGGCAACTTTTCTGAATCATCAACAAAGAAGCGCCTTATGCCAAGCAATGAAATAAATGCCCGAAGAGTCACCGGTTCCTGTTGCCAGATTCGGCCATACCAGCTGGCAAATGTGGTGACCGCACCCACTGGAGCATCTATCAGCATCCATTGCTCACCATTGGTTACTAAAGCAAGGCGGACACCTGTTGCACGACATAGCTGAACCATTCTTTCAGTGGCAGATGCCGTCCAACCATCACCTTTAGAAGGTGCTTGCAGGTCATAACCCGGAGCATAAGTTTGAACCAGCAGCATGCACTGATTGGTTTGGTCATCAACTAAGCCAAAATCCGGCCTTAGTGTGATGCCATATTCCGGTAAGATATGCCTAAGCTCGGTTGGCAGGTTATCGCCAGCTACCAGTGAATTTTCGTCTTCGTCGAACCATTCAAGAATGTCTCCCAGAACCAGGTTGATCCATTCCTGGTGAATCTTTGCGAGATCAACATCGTCATTTTCCTGGGCTTCGAGCCATTCCTCATAGGCTTGATTGAGCTTTTTCTTCTTGGCTGGCTCAAGCTTATCAAGGTCCTGGGGAAAGGCTTTCTTTAAAACGGGTACTGCCAGAAACGGCCCGGAGATATCCAGCAGAGAGAGCCACTCGGCATGTTGATTGAAGTCACTCATGGTTTTATCTCGCTACTGTTTATCTCGAAAGCATGGATTCTGGCACCATAAAAATAATGGCGACAGGAAATGTTCTGTGGGTAAGGTCAGCAAATCGTTGCTCTATGGCAGCGACTTCCAGAGCCTTTTCTTCAGGAATTTTGGCCAAACGGGCTTCTAGCGCGGCATTATCTTTCCGTAGCTGCGTTTTCTCATCTTCAGAGAACAACGAAAACTGCTCAGGATCGTCATCTTTTTTCAGCTCAGCTTTAATGGCGCGTTCCAGCTCATCCAGCACTGCCGTAATATTTTTTATTTCTCTTTTCTTCAGATTTGTGATAGTACCCTCTAACCCCTTCAAGCGCTCACGGGATCGAGCTTCATAAGCTTGAATGATAGAGCCTTCATTCTTTTTAAAGCGCTCTTTCAGGGCAGACAGGACTGAATCCAGAACTGGAGCGGGCCTGGCATTTGTGTTCCAGGTATCAATAACACCCACACCACGTTCTCTTGCGAATCGCCCATCTTTGATATAACCACCTGAGAAGGTGAGTTCCTCATGTAATCTGTGATGGTTACCTCCAGTCACGACAAGTCTGGATACCACCATAACGGCTGGCGAATTTAACTGATCATCCGGGATTGAGCGAACAGCTACTCGGTGCAGCTTTTTAACATCCTCATGCGCCCATACCTCAGCCCGGAGCAAACGCAATGACATTTGTACCAGCCGATGATTCAAGTGAACCAGCACAACATCATCCCGACCTTTGGCTACGGCGTGATCAAATGTAATGGGGCGAATAGATCCCGTATGAGGGTGACGAAGCCCCTCCCAGCATTTGGCCCATGACCCTGATAGCTGAGGCATTTTATAGACACTGCCTTCAGGTGTATTTGGTAGAGTGGCAGGAGTTAAAGCTGATTTATCCGCCAGTGCTAAGGCCGTCTTCACGGTTTCTGCGATGCGCTCCGGTTTCATATGGAATTCGTTCTGAGTTTCCACGATTTTTGCATGCAGGTTGGCAATCTTTTCTTTAAGCTGACGCTCCGACTTGATCAGCTTTTGACTCTGCTCAGCCTTTTTTTCTACCACCCGGGTATCCAGATCCTGCCGCTTGCCGAGCATAGCCTCTTCAATTTGCTGCTCAATCACCGGCCCCACACTGCCTAACATCTGCCGCATTGCATCAATCTTTCTGACTGCTCGCATCAGAAACTCAGACTGCCCCTCTAGTTTGTTGACGTTGATGTTACGGTTCACATTATCTTTATCGAACTGGCTATCTACCGGATGCCAGATATGAACTTCAGAATGACGCTGGCCATGTCGATCTATCCGGCCATTGCGTTGCTCCATAACATTGGGGTTCCAGGGGATCTCAACATGGACCAGATAGCGACAGTGGTTTTGTAAGTCGATACCTTCCGATGCAGCATCCGTTGCCAGGAGGATTCTTACAGGGGATACATCAGGATCAGCCTGAAAAGCTGCTTTGATTTTCTCTCTCTCATCATGATCCATGCTGCCATGGATGATATTTAACCGATCACCACCAAGATCACGGCTACTGAGCAGCTGGTGCAGCCATTGATGGGTCGTGCGATATTCTGTGAAAAGAATGACTCGTTCATTATTCCACTCACCATCTGTTTTTAGATGAGAATCAACCCAATCCAGAATAGCATTAGCTTTGGCGTCCACCCGGTTGCGCATATCTTGCGCCCAATGACGCATTTCAGACACCAAAAGCTTCTGTTCAGCTGTCAGTGGTAAGGCTCGTTTACCAACCTCTTCTACAACTTCTTCCTGGGCAGCTTCATATTCTTCATCGTCAGCAAAATCCTCCTGTGCTTTCTGGATTCGTTTTTTCAAGATACGCTCATCCAGTGTATTTCGCTCGGTGCGATCGGTTTTACCTTCAATGGTCTGTATGTGCTTTTCCAGAGTGGAAGCAAAGGCAGCAGGGGAGGAGAACAGGCGCTTTTTCAGCAGTTTATGAATAAACTCAGTTCCACTGATTGAGCCATTTTCTCTGGCAGCTTTCGCACGGCTATCGCAATACGCCTTAAGCGTGGCGTGAATGTCCCTTTCACTACTGGAATAGGCTACTTCGAGTGTATGCAGCTTTCTGACGGGGTAAACCCTGTTTCCATCAGCATCTACGATGTCTGTTTTTAACCGCCGGACCATAACCTGAGCTAACTGCTCTTCATCCGGTTCAATGGTGCGGGCGAACCTTTGATTATCCAGTAGCTCTAAAAGAGAGGTGAAGGATTCTGTATAGCCATTGTGCGGAGTTGCACTGAGAAAAAGCCGGTGCTGAAAGTGAGGTGCAATGGATCGGATGTAACGAGTTCTTTGACTCTCCATTGCGTAATGAGTTGAGCTTGCAGGCGCTATGTGGTGAGCCTCATCAACTACAAGAATGTCGAATTTCCTAGGGTATTCTGCATGAGGAGGCAGAATATCTTTCATTGTTCTCAGGCCTTCTCCTGACTTGGCCCAATGCATGGAGGTTATCAGTCTGGGGAAAGACGTCCATGGGTTAGCATGAATTCCAAGCTTCCGGCGGATGTCTCTGACATAGTTACTGTCGACAATTTTAAATTCCAAACCGAACTTTTCCTGCATTTCCACTCGCCACTTTTCCTGGAGAGAGGCAGGACAAACCACCAGAACCGTTCGTGCTCGATGTCGCAGCAACAGTTCCTGAATAACCAGGCCCGCTTCAATGGTTTTACCCAATCCTACATCGTCAGCTATCAGCAGGTTGGCTCGCGCCATTTCAATGGCCCTGACTAATGGATCAAGTTGAAAATCCTCAATACTGACTCCGCTTCTGAAAGGTGCCTGAAGAAAATGACGGTCGGCATTGGTTGCTGCCCCCCAACGAACCGCATCCAGGAAAGCTTCCAATTTTGCAGAATCGTCAAAGCCGGTGATTTCTGGTAAGCCGGCCCTTTCAATAATGTGAGCCCCTGGCTCAATCTCCCAAATGACCTCTAGCTCCTCGCCAACTGCATCCTCCTCAATAGAACTCAGAGAAACCATATGCTGCTTATCTCCGGGGAAGTCATGAGCTTCCGATGCATTGACATCTGCCACAATCCATTGTCGTCTACGGACTTCTACAAGCTGACCAGGCTCAGGCGTGGCATAGATATCGGTTTGATCTGTCATGGGTTTTCCAAGGAATTGGCTGAACGAAGGAAGATCAGATAAAAGAGATAAATGCGGGAAATAGGCAGAGTTAGCTCTTGGTCATACTGCGCTCTTAAAAATCCAACAGCACTTTTCCCACAAGGTAAAATACTAAAAAATATTCATCTGTCGTCTATATAGAACTTATTCTGCCATTTTTTTGCGGTCACGAACAATGTTGAGTATTGAGTTTAACAAAACTGCGAAGGTCGTTTACTAAATCTGATTGTTGATATGGCGAACATGCTCAATAAGTGTTTTACCTATAGCTTGCCCAAGCTTGACGGGGACAGCATTACCGATAAGTCGTCCAACGACCTTAATATAAACGGGGCTATCAGGGTGTACAAACTCATAGTCAGGAGGAAAACTTTGAAATATCGCTGCCTCACGTAAGGATATTGCTCTGTCTTGTGCTGGGTGCCCAAATCTACCATTCCCAAATCCAAAGCACTGAGTTGTCATAGTAGGAGCAGGCTCCTCCCAACTCATACGACCGTACACGCTTGAGTACGTTTTACCTTTTTCGCTCTGGTGACAGGTTGCAACAAGCTCAGGATCCCAATCTCTCCAAGATCCACCAGGCTTCGATTGACGAATTCTTTTCAGGTTAAGGTCTGATAAACGAGAGCAAATATGAAGACGATCATGCGGGTGCTGTTCTCCAGCCTTAAGCGGAGGCAGACCACCTATTGTATCTTTGACTGTTACAAAGGAGGATTCACTATGTGTAGGTTCTGGAACTTTAATCTCACCCAGCTTGGATGCCACCAGCACTAAACGCAGGCGTGACTGCGCCAGGCCATAATGCCTGCAATCCAGCACCCTGAAGTCAATAAAGTAACCAAGCTTTTTAAGTGCACTCACAAAGTCATCAAAGACACTGTGTTTGACGACTTCAGGGACGTTTTCCATTGTTATCAACTCTGGCTTGAGTGCTTCAACCAGTTCAGAAAAATGATAAAGCAATCCCCATTTTCCATCTTTGGAGGAATCCTTGCCCTGGCTGTATTTTGAAAATGGCTGGCAGGGGGCACAACCCGCCAATAGACGAATTTTGTTATTTCGATACAATGAGCGTAATTCGTCGGCGTGCAAGTCCTCAATTTTTGCCCCTATAAACTGGGTTTTATTGTTTTTCTCATAGGGATAGTGGCAGGCAGGATCACAGTCCACTCCTCCACGAACATTAACACCTGCATCAAGTAGCCCCCTGGTTAAGCCGCCAACCCCGCAGAAAAGGTCTATTGCATCTATTTCGTGCACCATCCGCGCATCCATGAGTTCATAAATTGGGCATTATACCCTGAGATAAAGTCAACATCGAGACTGGGAAATACGAAATTTCATAGCGCTCCGGCAAGGTATTGACAGAACAGGGTTCATGTCCTCATGATCCGCCATTCTCTACCGATCAATTTAGAATTATTGCTTTTTTGACCTCTAAAAACTGAAGGATATCAACAACCAGATGCAAGCCGAACTCGTTCTCAATTTATGGGCCATATATGATGCAAACTCAGGTTTTGTATACGCTCTTTCCGGCAAAGCATACTATCTTGGTGGAACAGACGAAGAAAAGTTAATCATTCTTCAAAAGCTGTCTGTGAATGATTACATCACCGCAAAACGTTATGAGCTACCAGACAGGTTTTCTGTGAAATACTCTGACGGCACGGTTCAACGTAAAGTAGCTAACCTCAATATCGTTGCTGATCCGAATGCACAGCTTTTTGAAGACATATTCAAAAACATTGAAGTCGACTTACCTGATATAAATACATTTCATGCGCTTGGATGTACTCCTGCTAAGCAAAAAGTACCGACCAATCCCCTGTGTGTAACCACAATACTTTATGAAGATGAATTTGGAAATATAAGGCCTATTATCAGCCAAGAGGATAGAGAGTGGCTTTTAAGACAGAAAGCTGCCCATAGGTAACTATCTGAAACTGGGAATTTTGTAGGATACACTATCTGCTGTAATGTCTGGTTTGGAGTTCTTGAGTGGGAACACTAATGTGATATTTGACAGGCTTGTATATCTGAAGTAGAGATCACACCCAGAAAGTGAGTAACTTACTGTGTCAGTCGTTATCAATATGCCAGCATTCGGTATCCTATAACTCTATACTCTTGGATGCGCTGATTACGTTCTGGAACTGTAATCAGCAATCTACGAAAGCGCCATCAAAAATCAGCTTCTATATATTTTTCCATCCGGCGCTTGTCAAAAATAAACTCTTCAAAGTCTTATACGGAGTCAGTCTCAAAAACAACATCAACAAACTCTTGATAATCGTCTTCTGACGCAGTTGTCATCTCCATCATGGTATAACGCAATTCCCCTTCAATCTCACGATCTTCTGGTGCTCAGCTACTCCCGATGAATGCACGTCAGCTGCCATAAGCAGAAACTGACATATTCATAATTTCTGAAAATACAGGAGAGCCATCAGCTTTCGCTGCTAAGAAAAATAACTATCATCACCCTGAAAAATTCTGGCTATCTTGCCAAATCATGATGTATCAAAAGCTATCTTTTGTGCTTTAGCACCACAGGCAATGGCTTTAAACAAACTGTCCCAGCTATCAATCATTAACGTGAGAAAAAAGCTGGTAATTTTCCTCCATAATCGCTTTCGTGTAGGCTTCTTTGACTTATTTAAAGCCTGCTGAAATTTTGGACAAGAAAATTCCTGAATCTGATCAACCAGGAATGCGAGAAAAGTAAGGTAGGCGAAATTCGTAGCCAGATGTTTTTCACCATGACCGTAATTGTGTTCAAGTTGATAGCCTTGATTTTTCAGGGTATTAAACGTTTCATTTTCAATGCGCCATCTACAACGACCTCCTCGCATCACGGATTCAACGGTATCATCGGTTAATTCAAGGTCAGTTACCCAGCACCAGACATGTTGGATCCCTTTTTTGTCGATTTCAATGTAATCCAGAGCATTAAACCGCTCTGTTTCATCCTGAAGATTGAGGGGAACGTTATTGGCGTAGCGGAATTTATGAGTCGTGTTATTTTTCTCATCAACGATTTTGTGGTGGTGAACCTGGCCTTCGTCATAAAGGGCATTCATGGCCTCAATAAGCGACACATGGTTACCATCTTTGGCCACGATGATATAGTGCCAGCCATACTCTCTGATCAGAGCAATGGTAGGGTTATCCGCATATAGACCATCCAGAAGAATCAACAGTTTCAGGCGTGGATGGTCATGTTTTGCCTGCGCCAGAAAACGTCTTATTGCTGCTTTTTCACAATTATTTTTTGTGGAACCATCCTGTCGGAAAATTGCTTCCGGTGCTAAAGGAATGACGGTTTTTCTGGATGGGTGGACAATACAGCTGCCCATAATATTGTGGTAAAAGGTTTCATTTTTTTTGCCCTCGTTTTTAATGCAGCAGTCATCACAGCGGCAGGTTCCCGAATAAAAGAGACCCGTGCCATCAATAGGAAGCAGATAAAGACCTTTCAACTTGCCACATTGGAATGCATAAGCTTGCAGAGCACCATTGCGCTGAACGACAGAAAACAATTCTTTAAACGGTGCCTTCAACCCGAGTGGATTAACCGGGTCAACAACCTCTCTCATTCTGGTATCGGAGGGAACTTTGCCATCTTTTACGTGATAGAGCTTTTCAAGATTATGACAGCAAATTTAATCAAGCCGCTCTTCATCGAGTCCTAATAGTGAATCGAACTTTTGATGCATCATCGCAAAAGCAGATTTCAGAAAATTAGGAAAGGGTATCACGCATTTATTTGGACGATGATCTGGAATGTTGTCGAAACATTCTGATACCTTTTTTATCAAGTTAAGAAGAACTGAATTGCCTGACATTTTTCTGAACAGCAGTGCCCATGACTGACTCGACGACAATGATTAAGTAACATGCAATTTTAGGCGAAGAATTGTGCGGGCATGATTTTTTTACCTCTTCTGTATCTCCCGTGGGTGTAGTGCTTCAGGATTTATCGGGAATTGCTGTTTCATATTGGAACGGATGGTTTTACCCGCCTGCGGCGTGCTTTATCCTCAGATGTGGCGATGGCATTTGGCAGTGAGCTGATCCCTATCTCCCGGGAGTGATGACAGGACTTTTACCGCTGGTGGAGATAAAGCAGTGATTGCCTCTGGCATCCGGAGAGGTTGTGACCAGCTGAAGCAGAATAGTCAAAATGGGGGAAGATAAAGCCGGTCCCACCGTGATAATGTAAAGCGGCGTCTATTACCCAAGCGGCAAAGTGGGGCAAATAACAACCGCAGTCAGAGCTGAGAGCAAATCCGTTGGTATACCAGGCTGGTCTATGATCCTTTGTTGATGGGGAACGAAGTTGGGTGAGTTTTGCTGTATCAAAAACAAGAGACTTGGTGATCTGGCCGACTGGCCTCCGTAAGGGGCCTCGAATTCAGGGTAGAGGTAGAAAGTTGAAGCCAAGCTTGGTTATCCGCAATAGGTTAGGGGGCACTCAGGAAAAAAAACCATATTATTACGAGGGCGAAAGGGGTTTTCAGAAGTTATGCCGATAATAATATAGAGAGTGAAGTTATTGCTGATTTGTGTACCGTGAATTGTGTACCATTTTTAGACAAAGAGTAGATGGTTGTCTATCAGGCTATCTAGTCAGCTGATTTTATTGGATTATTCGTATGGCTTTGAAAGGTTCAATATGCTGGCACACTGATACGTAACCAGTAATTTTTTCTTTTCTGTAAGCTGAAGGAAAATAAGGTGATTTTTCTTCAGCTATCGTCATTGCCCCTCTCTTTTAAAACTATACTCGGTAAATCATAATTTTTCTTCGCAACTGGCCGTTAAATGTATGAGTAATTATATTTTAACGTGCATAAGGTTGGCTCGTCATGAAACAGGGGTTTGTCCAGAGCTTTAAGGTTACATTACTGTGTCTCATCGGTGTTTTATTGCTGGGGTGTAAGGTCGAGCTTTATTCAGGGCTTGATGAAAAAGAAGGTAATGAAATGCTTGCCATCCTTCTTGATAATGACATTCCCACTGAGAAGCTGGTGGATAAAGACAAAATTGTCACCATCATGGTGGAAAGCGGTAATGTTGCAAGATCTATCAAGATTTTGAGCAGTCTTGGTTTTCCGAAAGAAAAATACTCGTCGATCGGTGATATTTTTCCTAAAGATGGTTTGATTTCTTCCCCGACAGAAGAGCGGGCCCGTTATACCTATTCCATGTCACAGGAGCTTTCGTCCACACTGTCGATGATTGATGGTGTCGTGACTGCTCGTGTTCATGTGGTATTGCCCCAGGAGCAGGATAGCCTGACGGATGTCAACTACCCCTCATCAGCTTCAGTGTTTATCAAGTATACCCCTGAGCTGGAACTGGCGGGCCTGGTGCCGAAAGTAAAAACTCTGGTGGCAAACAGTATTGAGGGGCTTTCCCTGGAGAAGATCGCTGTTTCCCTGTTCCCGGCAACCCGCCTGAACTCTGGCAACTTTGACAGCCCATCAACAGAGACGGTGCTGTTTGTCGATGTTACTCCAGGTTCTGCAGGGGTTATTCGCATCGTTGTCTATGCTTTGATTCTCCTGCTGTTATTGGCCCTGGGAGCCGGTGGCTATTTCTTCTGGATGATGGAACAGAAGAAAAAGTCGAAGAAAAAAAAGGGTGATCGTAAATAGCGGATGATTTGCTCAAGACCACAATTATTTGTGGGACAGTGCATGCGCCGTTCAATGGTGACTCATCGGAGTGTATGGGGTTGGAGTGAAATGACCAATGAACAGTAACAATGTTTTTCAGGAACATAATGGCACAAGCCTGTTCAATCATATGGTTGAGTTTAACTTCTTTCCTGTTCGTTATGTGCATGCTAGCTGGCTTAAATCGGATAAACATTTCAAGTTACTGAAATCGCTTCAGACCAGTGTGCCTGCACAATTTAGTCTGTCAAACTACCTGCTGAGCAAGTTTGGCATCGCCAAGCAGTTTGATTATGACTTTGATCGCCCGGATAAAAGGATAGTATTTGCCAGTGCCGAAGAAATTGAACAGTTGGCTTTGTACATCGGGCTGATTCTCAACGAAGCCACTGTCCGGTCAGTGATTCGTCGTGATGAGCGTAAGGCGCTGGAGAAATGCCTGGGTGAAGAGGCCTACCGCTTTACCGTGAAAAAAGCGCAGTTTATCAGCCGTGCTTCAGAAAAAAATGGTCCCGGTGTACTCATTGACTGGAAACACCTGGATCGATTTAAAGCATTTCTGGAACTGAATGGCCGACAGGTTATTGCCACGGCGTTTTCTGATTTACCCGGAGCCTTTCGGCAACGGTTGATATTAAAAATGCCCAGCAGCTGGAAAAAGACCTTGAGTTCACCAGGTGCCGGGGGACTGGACAAAGCCCAGTGTGTGAAGTTACTGGTAAAAACTCATAAAGAGGTGAATCGACAGTGGCGGCACCTGTTATCCTGAATAATGTCCAGCTGGAGCTGGATCCAACCTGCAAAGTGCTCAAGGCAGACGACTATGTTGTTTATCTTGAAGCCCAGGAAATTATTAAGGCAGCCCGGGAGCAGGCTGCCGGTATTACTGAGGAAGCCCGCCAGGCCTATGAGCAGGAAAAAAAACGCGGGTATCAGGAAGGTTTGGCGGAAAGTAAGGCTGAACAGACAGATCACATGTTGAAAGTGGTCAGCAGGACGATCAACTATCTCTCAGATATTGAAAATACCCTTGCGAATATCCTGCTTTCCGGGGTGAAAAAAATCATCGGTGAATTCGATCAGGAAGAGCTGGCCATAAGCCTGGTTAAAAATGCCCTGCAACATGTCAGAAATGAGAAACATGTCACCATCCGTGTGCCATCTGCTCAGTACAGTGCTGTTCAGGCGCGCCTGAATACCATTCTGGCGGAGTATAAAGGCGTTGGTTTTATTGATCTTGTGGCTGATCCCCGGCTCTCATCCGGTGATTGTATTATGGAGAGTGAAATCGGCGTTGTTGATGCCAGTGTTGATGTCCAGTTACGGGCATTACAGAAGCGGTTTGACAGTCTCCAATCATTAGCTGCGCGCAGTCGTGAGGCCGACATGGCTGACAAGGCTGAATAGCGAGTGCTCTGCAGATTGTCAGAGTACCCTGGCGGCTGTTGTTGGAAGAAGCCGCTGAGATAAGCAGTATTTACCTCCGTTTGAGGCTTACCTTGTCCAGCAGGACATAATCAGGCAGGTATCTCCATTAAATTCCCCTATCTTTATCACTGAAATTTATATTCAGTAAAGGTACTTGCTTATGTCTGAATCCAGTCGTTCCACCGTAATTGGCAGTGCGTTAATTTTGTCAGGAACGGCCATCGGTGCAGGCATGCTTGCTTTGCCGCTGGTATCAGCCAGTACCGGGTTGATGCCGGTTATGATTATTTTTGCGGTGACGGCATTCTTTGCGGTTATCTCTGCCCTTTATGCCTTTGAGGCCAATGTCGCCATCAAGCCTGGCTGTAATTTGTATACCATGGCCAGTAGAACATTAGGGCGGATAGGGAAGGTGCTCTCTGCCATTGCCCCTCTCGGGCTTTTTTACGCATTGATGTCTGCCTACTTTGCCGGGGGCGGATCGTTACTGGCGCAGTACGCTCAATCAGTGGTTCCCGGAGCTTCCGCTCAACTGTGCGTGATATTCTTTGCCCTGATTGCCGGAGCCTTTGTTTATTACAGCACTCGGGCAGTGGATCTTGTTAACCGTATCTTTTTCACCCTGATGATCGTTACTTTTATTCTTGCCCTGATGTCACTGGCACCTTCGGTGCGTTATGAGAGCATGATACATACGGCGAGGGTTGAGTATCTATCGGTTCTGGCGGCACTGCCGGTGATATTTACTTCGTTCGGTTATCATGGTGGCATTCCCAGCATTATCATTTATCAAAAGAAGCAGCTGCAGCATATTCCCCTTATTTTTCTGTTAGCGACCATGATCCCGCTGGTGGTTTATATCTTGTGGCTGGTGGCGGTGATGGGGGTATTGCCCGAAGGCTTATTACTGCAAATCAGTCAGTCAACCGGGGCAACGGCTCATTTAATTTCAGCATTAAGCAGTGATAAAAATGTACACACTATTCTGTACCTGTTTTCTGATCTGGCGTTATTGACATCCGTGTTGGGCGTTGCCCTTGGGCTGTTTGATTATCTTGCCAACTTATTGCAAAGGGCGGATACCCGCATTCATCGGCTGCAGACCGCCCTGGTGACCTTTATCCCACCGGTTATTATTGCCATTATGTTTCCGGATGGTTTTGTCGCCGCCCTGGGTTATGCGGCGGTTGCCCTGGCCATTCTGGCTATCCTTCTGCCTACGGCAATGGTCTATGTACTAAGAAAGCAACCGGCCTATGAAAACCCGTTTCGGGCACCCGGGGGAACGGTTTTGATGTCAACCTGTTTTGTATTTGGCTGTATCATCATTGTGTCTCAATTTATTTCGAGGCTATAGGTTTTTTTGTGTAAGTTAATAATTAAAAGTGAACCTTTGTTAATTAAACAATAAATCTGCGTGCCTTGTAATTTAAGCGGTTGTTTATAGTGGTTGATCCTGTTGGGTCGTCTTGAAATTACGGGTTTTCCGAAATGTTGATTTATTTTTGTTTTATATCAATGGCTTTAATTTCAGGTTTATATAAACTTCAGTTCTAGATTTTTAACCCTTCTCTTATTATTCATTTTGGCCAGTTCGCTGGCTGTCTCTGTTTGGGACCTTCCCGGAGATGGTGGTGAACGGCGGTAGAGGTTTGCGTATGCAGGTCATAAAGGCTGATGTAGCCATTGTCGGTGCCGGAGGTGCCGGTCTTCGGGCTGCGATTGCCGTTGCCGAAAAAAATCCTGAGCTTAAAGTGGCATTGATTTCCAAAGTCTACCCTATGCGGAGTCATACGGTGGCTGCAGAAGGCGGTTCAGCCGGTGTCATTCAGGATCATGACTCTCTGGAAAACCACTTTGTTGACACGGTGGCCGGTGGTGACTGGCTCTGCGATCAGGATGTGGTGGATTACTTTGTTTCCCACGCCACTGAAGAGATGATCCGCCTGGAGCACTGGGGCTGCCCCTGGAACCGTAAGGATGACGGTGACGTAAACGTTCGTGCTTTTGGTGGTATGAAGATTGAGCGCACCTGGTTTGCTGCGGACAAATCTGGCTTCCACATGCTTCACACATTGTTCCAGACGTCCACCAAGCACCCATCCATTGAACGATACGATGAGTATTTTGCCACTGACCTGATCATGGAAGATGGCCGTGCCCAGGGCGTTGTTGCCATCGAAGTGAAAACCGGCGAACCAAAAGTATTTCTGGCGAAGTCAGTGGTGCTGGCAACAGGCGGCTCTGGCCGTATTTTCCGTTTTAACACCAATGGTGCCATTGTGACCGGTGACGGCCATGCCATGGCCCTGCGTGCTGGCGCACCGCTGCGTGACATGGAGTTTGTCCAGTACCACCCAACCGGTCTGCCAGGCTCCGGTGTATTGATGACAGAAGGTTGTCGTGGTGAAGGCGGTATCCTGTTGAACAAGGATGGTTACCGTTACCTGCAGGATTATGGCCTGGGGCCAGAGACTCCGGTTGGTCAACCAAAGAACAAATACATGGAACTGGGCCCGCGTGACAAGCTGTCCCAGGCCTTCTGGCAAGAGCAGCGCAAGGGCCGCACCATTGAAACGCCACTGGGTGATGCGGTACACCTCGACCTGCGCCACCTTGGCGAACAGAAGCTGATTGAGCGTCTGCCACTGATCTGTTCCCTGGCGAAAAACTACCTGGGAGTGGATCCGGTTCATCAGCCAATTCCGGTTCGTCCTGCGGTTCATTACACCATGGGTGGTGTCAGAGCGGACATCAACTGTGCCACCGATCTGGCCGGTCTGTTCGCTGCCGGTGAATGTGCCAGCGTCGGTATGCACGGTGCTAACCGTCTCGGTTCCAACTCTCTGGCAGAGACCGTTGTCTTCGGTAAGGTTGCCGGTGAAAGTGCGGCGGATTTTGCCAGCCAGAACGTGATGTCTGATGAACGCAAATTGCTGGATCAGGCGAAAGCGCACCTGGCAGCCATCGAAAGTCTGCGTAACGCCAACGGTACTGAGAAAGCATCGCACCTGCGTCACGAAATGGTGAAAACCATGGAGGACAGCTTTGGTATTTACCGGGTGGGTGAAGAGATGCAGGCCGGTCTGGACAAGATCTCCGAACTGCGTGAGCGCTTCAAAAACGTCAAGGTGGAAGACAAGAGCAAGGTCTTCAATACCGAACTGCTGCAGGCCTTTGAGCTGCAAAGCTCCCTGATGGTTGCTGAGTGTATGGCCATTGGTGGTGTTGAGCGTAAAGAGTCCCGTGGTGCGCACCAGCGTATTGACGGCTTCGAAGCCCGTGATGATGTCAACTTCCTGAAACACTCCGTCACCTTCTATAACGGTGATGCCAAGCCTCGTCTGGAATATGAAGACGTGAATGTAACCCGCTTCCAGCCAGAAGAGCGCGTCTATGGCGCGGCGGCTGAGAAAAACGGTGAAGGGAAGTAAGGAGGCCCCATGAGTGATAAAACCATAACCATCGAGATTCTGCGTTATAACCCGGAAACCGATGACAAGCCGACATTTGGCACTTTCACTATTCCTTATGTGGAAGCCTGGTCCATGCTGGATGCCCTTGAGCATATCAAGGATGAACTGGATTCCAGCCTGGCTTACCGCTGGTCCTGCCGTATGGCGGTGTGTGGCAGCTGTGGCATGGTGATCAACGGTACACCAAAGCTCGGCTGCGAAACCTTTCTGCGGGATTACTATCCGAACCCCATTCGGGTTGAGCCACTGGCTAACTTCCCGATTGAAAAGGATCTGGTGATTGACTCAGAAGACTTCATCAAGAAACTGGAGTCAGTGAAACCGTACATCATCAATGCGATGGAGAAGCCGATTGAGGAAGGAGTGAATAAACAGACGCCTCAGCAGCTGGGCCTTTATAAGCAGTTCTCCATGTGCATTAACTGCATGCTCTGCTACTCCGCGTGTCCACAGATGGGCTTGAACCCACTGTTTACCGGTCCTGCGGTGATCGCCCTGGGCCACCGCTATAACCTGGACAGCCGTGATGATGGCTATGAACAGCGTACCGAAGTGATTCAGGGCAAGAATGGTGTCTGGTCCTGTACCTTTGTGGGTTACTGTTCTGAGGTTTGTCCAAAGAATGTTGACCCGGCCGCTGCCATCAACCAGAACAAACTGCAGGGTTCTCAGGATTGGGCGCTCTCTTTCCTGATGCCACGTAAAGGAGACAAGTGATGAGTCGTCGCCCCTATGTGCGTCCCATGAAGCGCACCTGGTATATGGATCATCCCTTCTACCGCCAGTACATGATCCGGGAATCCTCCTGTGTATTTGATGGCCTCTATGCCATCAACCTGTTTGTCGGTCTGATGCAGCTGGTCAAGGGTGAAGCCGCCTGGAATAGCTGGCTTGCCTTCCAGGCCAACCCGTTAATGATTCTGTTTACCGTGGTTACCCTGGGTCTGACTATTTACCATGCCGTCACCTATTTCGATATGACGCCCCGCGTTCTGCCACAGCAGATTCGTAAAATGGTAAAAGACAGTGTGGTTAACAAATTGATGTACGTTGGCCTGGCAGTGGTTTCTGCCATCATTCTGGCTGCGGCCACCATGGGACTTTGACGGGGATAGGAGTGGGAACATGAGTAATAAACGCCATATCGAACCTCTGTTGTGGAGTCTGTTTGGGGCTGGGGGTACCACTATCGCCTTTTTCTTTCCGGCCATTATTTTTGTGGTTGGTCTGGGCGTGCCTCTGGAAATTATTCCGGCAGAAGCGCTCTCTTATGAGCGAATGTCTGCGTTCTTTCTGGAGAGCTGGATTGGCAAGCTGGCACTGATGGTGGCTTTGGTGCCTTCTTACTGGGCCTGTATTCACCGTATTTACCACGGTGCTCACGATCTGGGTTTCCACCCGGGGGTTGGGGTAAAAATGGCCTGTTATGGTGGTACGTTGATTCTCAGCCTGGCAACCATTGCTTTATTGCTGGTCTGATCAGGTTTTATGAGGGGGCTGAGTAAGCCCCTTTTTTTGGCATAAAAAACTAGGAAGCTTGTTAAGAGCGTTGGCTTTTTTCCTGAAGATAATTTTGCTCGATGCGCCGTTGATTGCGTGCCTGAGCGATTTTTTCCGCTAATGTCGGGTCTCTTGTCAGTAACTCTTCCTGCTCGAACATCACTTGATTGATCTGCTCGTGAATTTTCTGGGTGATGCTATTGACCATTTGATTACGATTCGCCGCGGTTAGCGAGTGTGTCTGGATAAAGCTGTCCACCGCCATTCTGATCATGGAACCCAGCGGGCTGTCATGTTCATCGGACTTTTGGAGAATAAGATCGAGACTGCCCAGGTTTTCGAGTGTCATGATGTGAGTCCTGCGGTTAGGTAAGTAGTGGTTCCCTTTGCATAGAGTCTCGCAAAGTGATTGCATATTTGCTGATGAATCTCTTTGGGCAGAGGACTGACTGTTTTTATTGCGGCCAGAACTTTTTCCAGTTGGTCCGTTGTTTTACAAGCAAGAATTGCGGGCAGAACACCGCCCCATTGGCCTTGTTCTGTCAGTGCTTTGATCATTTCCAGATGATCAGGTGATAAAGACTCAACCTGACGTTGGCCAACGGCCAGATTGCTGGTTGCGTTAGCAGTTCTGTCCGATTGGGGAGTCGCCCGGGTTTCACTGACCTCGCGTCCTCTATGACTGGCTTTGTTATTAGCAGGGGAGGGGCCCTCTTGTGCAGGTATATAAGACGTCTGGTTGTCGCCAGTTATTTTTGGAGGCATCTTTTCCATCCCCGGTTTGCCATCATAGAATGTTTTGTAAGTTTTTTGCCTTGTTTACGAGTAAGATAATTTATCGGCGGCTTCAGCTTTATTTCTACCGGAAGCTGCCAGTTTATCCGGGAGAGTCTGCATGCAGAAAATAGTGGTGGTGACCGGCGTTAGCCGGGGGCTGGGTCTGGAACTGTGTCGTCAATATCTTGCGCAGGGTGCCAAGGTTTATGGTTGCTGCCGCTCTCCGGAACAGTCGCAGAAACTGCTGGAGCTGAAACGCAATGCTGGTTATCAGTTTGAGCTGGTTCCCCTGGATATTACCCAGCCCGGAATGATCCATAACCTGCAGTATGTGATTGAAGAGCCCATTGATATCCTGATCAATAATGCCGGAATTTATGGCCCTTTCGGTCTGTCTTATGATGAGGTGACCGTTGATCCATGGATGGAGGTTTTGCGGGTTAATTCGGTGGCCCCGATGATGGTTACGCAGGCACTGGTGGAAAAAGTAGCCCAGAGTCATGAGAAAAAAATCATCATGATGTCTAGTAAAATGGGCAGTATGGGGGACAATCAGAAAGGCGGGAGTTATATCTATCGCTCTGCCAAAGCCGCATTGAATGCGGTGGCTAAAAGTCTGGCTATTGACCTTGCCGGGGAGGGTATCAGTGTCGGTGTATTGCATCCGGGCTGGGTCCAGACGGATATGGGGGGCGTAAATGCTCCGATTGATACGGAAACTTCAATCAGGGGCGTGCGCAAGGTTATTGATCAACTTTCTTTGAAAAACAGTGGCCAGTTCATCAATTATGATGGATCCGTGATTCCCTGGTAAGTTGATTAACCGGTAAAATTTGCATGCAATCTATTGTTCAATCGCTACACTTTTTTGCCCGTTATGGCTTGAGCCTGACGGTTTTGTTTCTATTGTCTGCTATCCCCTCTGAAATCGCAGGCTTTTACCTCCAACAGTCTTTTGCTGGCAATAGCGAGATAAGTGGTGGGTTTGCAGATCTGTTTGCATCAGTGTTGATAGAACCGCTGGCCACGGGGGCAGCGATTTTCTTTATTGAGAGTCGTGATCAGGGCGAGAAGCTAAGCCTTTATGACAGTTTAATAAAGTCGGCGGGTATCTATTTTCCGTTGGCGACCAGTTACCTGATCGTGTTTGTATTAGTCATGCTTGGGTTTAGCCTCTACCTGATACCGGGATTTTATCTGCTGTACAAACTAATGTTTGTGGAGTTTCGGGTTGCCCTTAAGGGTGAGCCTCCAGTGGAGGCTATTCAGGCAAGCTTTAATCAGACGAAGCAGCAGTGGTCCCTGTTATTACTGCCTTTTACTGTATTGCTGTTCACTCTGCTGTTCTCACAATTCCTTATTAGCTATCTATTGACGAGCCCTGAGAATGTACTGTGGTTACAGGTTATTGGTGGTGTTCTGGAAGCGCCCTTTATGGCGTTTGCCGTTGTGGTTGGCTTTCGGCTGTTCAGCTTGACCAGTCAGCGGCCTTTATAGTTTGGGATATAGGGCTTCGATACTGTTAAACGTATGCTGCAGTTCAAGAAAAAGAGGGTCATAACGTTCCGGTTCCACTTGTTGGCCTGACTGCTCCAGGTCTCCGGCAAGTATTGCCAGTTGCTCCGCCCCGACGATTGCAGCACCACCTTTAATCCGGTGGGCAAAGTTGACAATAAGGGGCGTTTGCTGATTGTTGACCGCTGCTTTCAAATTCAGGATGTCTTCCCGGGTGCTCTGAAAAAATGTTGATAACAACTCTTCCAGCAGGACTTCATCACCGTCGGTGATTTGATGTAAATTTTCCAGATTGATCATAAAAACTTCCTGTACAAATTAAAGATAAATTAGTTTTTCGCCATTAAGCGCCAGTGCTTTAGTCAGCAGCCTGTTCCATAACGGATGTCTTTACCGGTGTTGCGATAAACAGGCCTGAAAAGTTCTCACCTTTTTCACTGCTTGCTTTAGTCATCCGTGGCAGCGTCGTTACAAATGTCTTTTGAATCGCTTAAGGACAGCCTGGATAGCCCGGTCGAACACGGGATTCTCTTCCATAATACGGACAGAACCGTCTTTAATTTCCTTTTTGAGTTCGCTTCCAGAGCGCTCCGCAACACGCATCCCCGAGCTGTTGACAAAAATATATCGATGACGGTCTTTACTGAGCCGGGCAAGTTTGCAGCTGAGGCGGTGTGAGTCACCTTCGCCAATAAACTCAACCCACTGGCCCGGGTAAAGTCCATCAATAATGACCGGGGTAAATGCAGGTAAATGCTCCTGAGTATCAGCCACTTCGGTCTGTTCATCCGGAAGCAGCTCAAGCTCCTGAGGGGGATTGGTTGCCTCTGGGGCGGGTTCAGACTGGAGCGAATCTTTCAGACTGAGCCCGGACTGTTCGCAGGAAAGAATTATCTCCTCCGAGTCTTCTTCCGTAAGACTTTCTGTCTTAAAGTCAATGGCATGGTCATCGTCGGAGTCTGTTGCCTGAACCTCTTCTGGTGGTTCGTTGAGTGCAGCAGGATGACTTTTTGCACTCTCAGGCTCTGGTTCCAGAATGATATCCAGATTGGTTTGAAATCCATCAAGACAATCCTGAAATACATCCGGGTTTTCACTGTGGTCAGAGATGATGGTGCGTACAGTATGCTCAATCAGTAGCAGCACATGTTTGCTCAGTTGAGAATCCCGGCAATACAGCATGCCTGCAGACGTTAAGTCATTTAATAAGAGACGGGCCGGGTGCTTTTTATCGGTTAAAAAAGCATCGTTCAGAATCGCCTGTTTTAAAATCGGGATTTGCAATAGGGCTATGGTTTTTTTTACGTCATCAGGCAGGTTGTGATCATCCAGAATGAACTCAAACAACCAGCCGACCATATTGATAAGGTCTTCATGATGGCGTGAGAGTTTTGAATTAACGCCTTGTATTTCCAGGGCATCTACGACCGAGGTGTGCAGGTTTCTTATTGACACGTGCTGCTCAAGAACATCCAGTTGCAGTGAGCTGAGGACACTGGCCAGATCAATAGCCTTGACCCGGTTAGCTTTGGCCTCAGGGATGAGTTCATCTTCCGCAAGCATGTCTTCCAGCCGGGATACCAGCTTCTCAGCAAAACTATCCAGAAACTGAGGGTTTCCCATATCTGAATAGTAACTCTGCTGAGGCGCTGGTTGTGTTTGATCTGTGGGGCGGGATGTAGATAGTGGATGATGGGGTGGGCCGGAGGCCGGGTTTGCTTTCAATCGCTCAACCGGAGATGAATGTTTGGGGCCCAGCCCTTTATGGATCATTAACTGGTCGACTTTAAGCCAGAGCTCATCAGCCGCATTATTAAGATGACTGGCAAACCAGCAAAATAATTGTTGTTCAATATCACGGTCTGGATGGAGACTTTCCAGAGCCATGGCAAAACTTTCGCAGATGCGCTCCGGGGTGGCAGGATAAGTACCGTCATGCCGGGGATAGGTGCTCTCAAGACTGCTTTTGATTCGGCAAATACGTTCAGAGTTGTTACTGCTCTCAAAATTGTTGGTTGCAGAAAGCCAGAGGAGTTGGTGATCAAGTTCAGAATTGTCGAGTAATTCAAGGGTTAAGACACCTTCTTGTGGTGCGGGCTGTTCACTGTCTGCACTGGTCAAATGATCGAGGAAGCTTTTCTTGATGAAAGATTCAGACTTTGTCAAACGGTTTTTGATATCGATCCAGCGCATCATATCCTGATCGTTTTTGATATCCTCCAGATTAGTATTTAATTTGGTAAGTAGAACAGGAAACAGCGTGTCGGACTCGGGGTAAATAATTTCTTGGACCAACTGATTTAATTCAGAAAAAAAAACACTTTGCAGTGGCTTGTTATCACCACCTGGGCTGAGCGGAAAAATGCTGGAAGGCTGAATTGACATGCTGGCCACATCCCTGTACTGCACAATGTCATCTGCAGGGTATGGAATACCCGCAGAGACCACCCATATCACTTTACTAAATATAATTATATTGAGAACTTTTGATTATATTAAGTAGCTATTAATGGGGCGTTTTAACTACCTTCGGCCAAAAAAATGACATCGGGTCAGAGTGCTATCCCTGTCTGAGTTCTTTGGCTATTTCCCTGGCTTTATCAAGGGCTTTGTTGAAGCCGTTTTTAAACAGGTTTTCACGAATCTGTCGCTGAAGTTCTTCCGGCGTAATCTCTCCATCTTCCACCGCTGTTTCAGCAAGCTTATTGTCCTCCTTGTTTTTTACCAGGTTTGAAAACTCCTGTGACTGCATCGGATCAATACGATCTACCGGTTTGACATTACCTACCTGGCCCGAGTTATCAGAGGGTAGGTTTTCGACATCCTTATTGGTAATAAGTGACATGGTCTGGCTCTCCGTTGCCCAGTGCAAGCTGGCTGCTGATAATTGATGAGAATATCGCCATATCTGGCGGCATTGTCAGCTAATGCTTTAATCCTTATAAAGCTCAGTTTAGATTATGAACAGAGATTATAAAAAGGTAGAAGGCCCGGTTTTTTGTTTGATAATGCCTACTGACTGAATGAGCTGACAGCTGGTCTGAAGATCGTAAAGCCACCTGTATCACCGCCGACAACTGAAACTAGTACAGCCGGGAGAATACTATGAGCGGTGAGCATTTTACGTTAACGATCAGTCAAAGCACGTCTGATGCCGGCGATTTTGCCATACATATGAAAGAACCTGATAAACCTGAGCAGTTGTTAGTTCATTTAAGGTTTATGCCATTGGCTATGTTCGATGAGGCGTATCTGGATGATCTTGTCGGTGTGATGGCAAGGAAGCTGGCAAAAAGAATAATTGAATGGCGTGTAGCTCCCGATGACCCTGATGCAATGGATGCCTGTCAAAATGAGGCTCGTGCCGTCGTTCAGGAAGCTTTGGAAAAAATGAAAAAAAATTCAGGCTAAGCATTGGCCATTAAGTCATGCGTTAAACTCCCTATAGGCTAAACAGGGGGCTGTCGGTATTTTGTAGCGTTTTTGATAACGAAATAACTCGCTATGGACATGACCCGCTTCGTGAATACTTTTGGCCGTTACCTTCGGCAGAAGTACGGAGAAAAAGTACACAAAGTTTCGGTGAATGCGTCGTTTACCTGCCCAAACCGTGATGGTACTAAAGGTATTGGTGGTTGTACGTTTTGTAATAACGCTTCCTTCAGTCCTGGCAGCACTAAAGCGGGAGAAATTTCTGAGCAGATTCGACAGGCTCAGGAAAAGGTGAGTGCCCGAACGGGTGCCAGAAAGTTTATCGCTTATTTTCAGTCCTACAGTAATACCTACGGTGCTCCGGAAGATCTCAGGCGCTATTATGATGAGGCCCTGGCTCAGCCCGGTGTGATAGGGCTTGCCGTGGGAACCCGGCCTGACTGTGTGCCGGATCCGGTGTTACAACTGTTGTCGGATTATCAGGCGCAGGGGTATGAGGTCTGGCTGGAACTGGGCCTTCAATCAAGCTTTGATCCTACGCTTGAAGCCATTAACCGAGGCCATAACTTCAGCGATTATGAAGATGCAGTGATCCGAGCCAAACGCTATGGTCTGAAGTTGTGTACTCATCTGATCGTTGGCCTTCCGGGGGAAGAACCTGAAGACAGTCTGGTAAGTTTTGACCGGGTTATTGCTTTAGGTGTTGATGCCATCAAGATTCACCCACTTCACATCGTTAAAGGCACTCAACTGGCCCGACAATGGCGTAAAGAGCAGGTCCGGGAGTTATCCATGGAATCCTACACGGATGTGCTGACAAAGATGATCGTTCGGGCTCCAGAGGGATTACTGTTCCATCGACTGACCGGTTCCGGGGAAAGGCAATACCTGCTTTCACCAGAATGGGCAATGTATAAGTGGGACGTACTTGCCATGCTGTATAAAAAGTTAGAAGCAAATTGTCAGACATCCAATTGAGTCAGTGAATCAGCGCAGTTAGTTGGTAAACGGCGGAAAATAATCAACTACGCCACCAGATAAGTGATTAGCAGGATTGTTCTGGTTGTGATAGCTGATTAAAACATTTGTCCAGCTCTGTTACTCTGTCAGCCTAAGCCTGGCTCATTTTATGGGTTGGTTCCCGCTAAGGAGGGAGCTGCCCCTTCATTCGTTCTCTGGCTCCCTGAAAACACTGTGATAGTTGACTGCATTGCTTGCCAGTTTTTTGCCACGAGTCAGTGGTTTCATAGCCAGCTCCTGACCACGCACCCTATCTACCTGCTTTGCTTTCTTTTAAGCCCAGACCATAAGCACAGCGAGATTGACGTGATGAGAGCAAAGTATGATTTTAGTCAGGGTGAAAAAAAACTTACGCCAAGCAGCTGAAAAAAGCAGATGACCATTCGCATCGATGAGGATGTGATTGATCATTTTAATGCTATGAGCGTTTATAGTGAAATAATTTTTCTAACAGTTGGGTAGTGAGCGGCTCATTTACCACTGTGCAGATTCCAAAATTATGTTTTCCCAAAGCATTAAAATCTACAGCGCTGACACGATCGCTTAGATTACTTGCTTTGGTGAAATCAATTATTCTTTGCATGAGTATTTGGGCTTGATTAAAATCTTGGACCTGAATGAGCAGCTTTTGATTATTTTGGTAGTAATAGGCTCCAAGAATGTTCAATTTATTATCGCCGTTCAGTATCATTTGTATTATTTTAGATATTAAAAAGTTCTGAACGAGATGTTTCGGATTGTCCTGAAATAATTTGTCAGAATTTTTTAAAGATTCATCTCCATTGTCATTTTTTGCAGGTCTGAAAAGTGAATCAGTATCCACAGTACTCCCCTGATGAGCTTGCACAGATCTGGCGCTCAGGGAGGGAGGCTGAACTTCTTTACTTCTTGCAGGGACAAGATAGCTTGCATCCTTGATTATCGATTCAAGCAACAGATGTTTACCATTATCGTCCTTAACAATAATCGCAATATAGCCGGGGCAGTCAAAATTGAATGGTTCTGGTGGCTCGAAATTACCCCCCCGGTATTTCCTGTTAACGGCTGTTGTTGAAACAACCTCGGCACCCTCTTCATCAATGATGGCATGAATTTTTTGACGCATGTCCAGATGATCATGCCTTGTTTTACCTAGTTTCGATAACATGTCTGCCGTTATTTTAATATCACTGAGCTTGCCAATTTCGTTAAGTAATGAAGTGTCAGTACTGTCTATTTTCATTTTAGGCAGTTTTAAGGTGATTTTTTGCTCTTTCGCTTCCAGTGATTGGTCAATCAGTTGGTAAAGTGTTTCAGTATCAAGATGATTAATACCAGTTGATGAACTGTTGACAGGTGTTATTGCAACAAAATAAAGCTTTGCGGTGTCGTGTTGGAATGGTTTTGCGATCGCCGCATAATCCTTTGTAAAGGCATATTTTAAATTCATGGGTTCAGATTTCATCATTTCGACTTCGGCTATCTTGCCATCTGAACACTTAAATCTGGAGGGTGCAGTTTTAAATTTATCAAAAGCATCAGCCCAAATCGTTTCTAAACAAACAACATTACCCATAGAGACGTTGACATCATCACGTTCATCAGGGGTGAACAAGCTGGATATGCGACCTTTGGTTATAGATTTGATGAATGTATCAGTCACATCGGCTACTTTGTCATGTGCCGTAATTTCCAGTTTCATTGTGTTGTAATATTTGGACAAAATTTTAGTAAGGTTACTATCATGACAATGATCCTCTGAAGCAAAATAGTTCACAATAAAACTCTGTGAGTTCTTATCGACAGTGTAATTCAGGCAGAATTGACCCAGTTGTTTGTGGATTTCTTTTTCCAGTGCGGTTGTTAATCGAAGGGGTTGGTTTGTCATGCCCAGAATTTTTTCCTTCACGCCAGCATCATCAATGGCAGCCAACAACATGCCCAGTGCTGAAGCCAGGCTTTCGGTGGATAACGCTGTGCTGCGATTGCCAGCAGGATCTATTAGTGCAAAGGATAATTGCCGAATGCGGTTCTGAACAATAGTTTTTGCACAATCACTGAGGTCGTCAGGTTGAGTTTCGTTGATGATAACTTCCTGGACTCCGTAAGGATTAACGGGGAAAGTACTGGCTGAATTGATCATTATAATATTTCCTTGTTTAAGATTTATTATCTTGGACAGCTTTCCGAGGTTTAAGGTTCCAAAAACTGACCACAGTTAATCATTTGCTTTCATGTAAGTCACTAACAGGTTTGTTGATGATGCTAACCTTGATTTTGCTGGCAGCAATTGTTGATGTTCTGTTGATTTGGATAAATTGGTGCGTTTGTTCGGTTAATATGTCTTGCACCTACGTAAGAGAAAAAGCAAACAGTAAATCTATGAATGAGTCTGAATCTCTTTTGGCAGAAAGATATTCATGCGGTTGTTTTAATTTCTTGCTGAGTGATATCCTCTAAAAATACAGGATTACGGGGCTGTTAATTCCCCTATTATTATCAATGCTTTAGAATAGTTTGTGTTGGGTTAGTAAGAGTCATTGAGTTTTAAAGATGGTTTGGAGTTTTCTTGTTATGAAATTATATAAATGTCTTTAATAAGAAATAAGAATAATAAAATCCTCCGGGTTTTGAAGGAAAAGTTATATTTGATATTATAATTCATCTGCAAAGATGTTCGGGGCTTTCATCTTGAAGTCCCCTTTACAAAATCAAGCCTGCTAAATGGATTAGATAAACTTAAACTTCAGCTTGGTTGGATAATCCTCGGCACATCAAGTCCTATCAATGGGTTACAGGTATATCAATAAAGCCCATGGTACTTTTGCCGATGTTTTACCTGATAGCTGACTATCAGGATAATGATATGCATATAGACTTGGGTAATGGTTACTGCCTCAGAAGGTTCCTTTATGGCGATGCGATCTCTCTGGCCAAACATGGTAACAACGCCAAGATAGCCAGAAACCTTCGGGATACTTTTCCACACCCTTATACCATAGAGCATGCGAGAGCCTGGGTTCAGCATGTCAAGGAGCATGAGACCAGAACCCGCTTTGCTATTGACTGTGGTGGTGAGGCTATTGGTGAGATCGGGTTTGTTGTTCAGCTGGATGTTCATCGCTTTGGCGCAGAGATTGGCTTTTGGGTGTCAGAGGATCATTGGGGTAAAGGCATTATGACCGAAGCACTCTCTTATGTGTGCCAGTATGCATTTGATGAGATGGGGCTGGTTCGTATTTTTGCTGATGTGCAGGCCGGGAATGATGGCTCTCGCCGTGTGCTGGAGAAGTGTGGCTTTGAGCTTGAAGGTGTGATGAAAAAGCATGTCTATAAAGAAGAGCAGTTTATTGACCAACTGGTTTTTGCGTTAGTTCGTTAATCGTTCTTTTTCTCTGCTTCTCCTTCTTTCGTACAGCATAACTTCTACCCCGTTCTGGGTTAGAAGCTATGCTGTACGAAAGTAAGAGAGAAAAAATAAGAGCTGATTTGATTGCTATCGGAGATTTTGCGCAGAAAGCATACCTGCCAATTCTTACTGAGCACTCCACTCATCATCCGTCCATAACGCCTGTTCTCTACCTCGAAGCAGTGATTTAATCAATGAAATTCAAAGTAAATATCGGCTAATTAACTTTTGCGGTGGTGATAAGCCGCTGATTCATTTTAATGGGGATGTTGATTAAAGGTGCGATTGTCAGAAACATCCGTCCTCATCTACTGGCTGATACCAACTGCCAGCAGATTGAGAAGCACCTCCGGTACGGTTATGACCTTGCTTACAGGGAGATACGGCCCAGTGGTTGAACGGTAATCTCTTCCGTTAACTCCTGGTGTGAAAGCACTGCCAGGTCATACACTTCCAGCTCCAGAAGTTTTCGGACATAGCGGCGTATATCCATCGAAGTAATCAGGACGGGCTTATGCTCAAGATGGCCGATTTTGCCAACAGAGTGTTTAACATTTTCCACAAACTGGGCAGAGGTCGATGGGTCAAGCGCCAGGTAGCTGCCTGCTGAAGTCTGGCGGATACCGGAGCGGATGGTATCTTCGACATCCTGGTCAAGCAGGTATACTGGCAGCATATTTTTGCCGTTAGAGTATTTGTAGCTGATGTAGCGCTTTAATGATGAGCGGACATACTCGGTTAACTGAACCACCTCTTTCTCCTTGTGTCCCCAGACAACCAGGGATTGCAGGATGGAGCGGAGGTTCCTGATGGAAATATCTTCGGATACCAGGCGCTGGAATATCTCGGTGATCTTGTTAACAGGTAACAGCCTTTGGACTTCCTTAATCAGTTCGCCAAAACTGCTTTCCATTTTTTCCAGCAGGTAGCGTGTTTCCTGAATGCCCACAAAATCTTCAGCATATTTTTTCAGGACATGTGCCAGGTGGTACGTCAGGATTTTTGAGGAATCCATAAAGTTGACATTGTTGCGCTCAAGTTTGTCCTGCTGGCCTTCAATGACCCAGAGAGAGTCCAGGCTGGGCAGAAACGGATCGCCAACTTCATAAGGGATCTTCAGCATGTCCAGATGTTCATTACTCTCTCTCACGAACAGCGAGCCTGGTTTGAAATAGCCCGATGCGACGGGAACTTCCTGCAGCAGTATGCTGTAGGTGTTCTCATCCATGGCGTCATTAAACCGCAGATGTATACCGGGAAAGGGAACCCCGAGATCCATGTACAGTGATTTCCGGACTTTAAGCAGCTCTTCATTCAGGGAGGTTGTGTTCAGGCTTTTCTGAACAGAGGTAGGGACATCAATAATCAAGGGCAGAGTCTGGGTGAACTCTTCCTGCTGATCCAATCTGGATTTGGCCTCACTGGGTGATTCTGTTGCTGCGGCCATGGCCGGAATGCCGCCATCTTCCTCAGCTGTCCGGGCTTTTTCCACTTTCCTCATCAGAAAGTAGCCACCGCCACCAATGGCAGCAGCAAGAGCCATGAAAGTCAGTGTCGGGAAGCCGGGGATCAGGGCGAAGCCGAGTAACAGTGCTCCGCCAACCATTAGGGCCTTTGGTTTATCGGTAAGCTGAGTGCCTATCTCATTACCAAGGTCCTTGGCATCTTCGTTGGATACACGGGTGACTATAATACCGGCGGTAATGGATATCAGCAGGGCTGGTATCTGGGAGATAAGTCCATCCCCTACGGTTAAGATGGCGTAGAGCTGGAGAGCTTCACCGCCACTCATACCATTACCGGTACCGATAGCGACACCAGCAGTAATGTTGACAAAGATGATGATCAAACCGGCAATGGCATCACCTTTTACGAACTTCATGGCTCCATCCATCGAACCAAACAGCTGGCTTTCTTTGGTCACCAGCTCACGACGGCGCTGGGCTTCTTCCATTTCGATGGCCCCGGCCCGAAGGTCAGCATCGATACTCATCTGCTTGCCAGGCATACCGTCCAGAGAGAAACGGGCGCTGACTTCTGCTACACGTTCCGAACCCTTGGTGATGACCAGGAATTGGACAATGGTGATGATAAGGAAGATAACGACACCAACGACCAGGTTACCCCCTACCACAAAGTTACCGAAGGTATAGACAATCTCACCGGCATCTGCCTGAAGAAGGATCAGACGGGTAGTGGTAATGGACAGAGCCAGACGGAAGAGGGTCGTTATCAGCAACACCCCCGGAAAGGATGAGAATTCCAGGGGCGACTTCAGGTAGATGGAGGTCATCAGAAGTATGGTGGAAATCCCCATGTTCAATGCAATAAGGAAGTCCACCAGGGGGGTTGGCATGGGCAGAATAATAAGCCCGATGATGGATACCAGCAGGCCTGCCAGTACCAGATCATTTCTGCCGCCAAAATTCAGCCCGGGTAACAGTTGTGCCATGAGAGGTGCGCCGCTGCTATGGGGCTGGCTATGGTCTTGAAGATCAGCGGCTCAGTGCAGCTTTTCTCTTCTTGAGCAGGGCTCGCCCCTTGATCCATTTAATAGCCCGAATATCACCACCGGGCTTTGCGTATTTTAGAAAATTATCGGCTGCGCGAATGGATTCTTCAGGCCGTTCTGCCTGTAAGTAGGCGTAGCTGAGCATGCGATAAATATCGGGGTTTTTCTTGTCTATTGACATCAGTGCTTCTAACAGAGCGATGGATTTTCTGGGCTGCTGGTATTCAAGATAATAGGACGCCTGTGACAGCATCCAGGTTTTTAATGACTTATCCATTTCACTCATCCTTTAGCTGGCAATCAATACATTACGGCACATCATTAAATATTCACTGTCGGCTTTGGCTTTTTCGATGACTGACAAAGCTTCTTTCATTCTTTTGGCGTGACCGCTATTCTCAGGCAGTTGCTTTAAAAAGTCGGAAAAAGAGTCCATGGCATCCTGTGTGAAGCGGTAATGCTCCTCCGGGCTTGAAGGGATATTCTGACCGGAAACCTTAGTCGCAAACTCAAATTCAAGGCGCTCATAATTTCGGTTCATTTCCAGAGTCTTCCAAGTGTGACAAACAACATTTTTACCGGAGGTTCTGAAATTTGATTTTGATTTAGGATAGTCTGAGTGCACTAAAGCACTGTCGATCCGTGAAATGCCTGAAATACCGTTACCGAAAGAAACTGGTGCTGCCATGATAAAGTCCGCCTGATAATTTAATCCTTTCGTTCTATCGGCGTGTGTACAAAGTGATAAATGGATTTTTCTCATGTTAATTATTTTTTTGACGAAATACTGGTGAATCCGGTTTGTTTTCCGATAAACTGGTTTGTAACGAACGTTTATTGACACTCTCGACTTTACAAGGCATCTATTCATTAAGGGCTGTTGAATAAGCTGGAGCAGACATGAGCATGGAGGCACGCGTCTGATGGGCTTTATAAGAAATACCCTGATAATCCTGTCCCTTTTACTGGCGATTACCTTTCAGGCGCTGGCGAACTGGTCATCTGAAGAGCCACAAACCAGAAAACATTTAGTGCGTCCCAACGAGACTCTGGAAGTGATTGCCGGAAGCTACGGGTTTGAGGTGAATGAGCTTGCCCGCTATAACAAACTGGATACTACCCAGGCCTTACGGGTAGGACAGATTATCTATTTTCCATCCGACATCGTGTCGGAACAGCCTGACCGTCCTTCAGCTGAGCCGGGGAGAGCCCTGGACGCCAGAGTTTTTCCCGATTCCGCCGGGGACCCTGTTTCCTGGGGGAGACCATTGGATGCCAGGGCGTTTCCCAGGCCAGATGGCTCATCTGTTGATGCCGAAAGAGCACGACTAATGCCATATATAAATGATGGGCAACTGTCCGGGAAAGGGACGAGTTTTTCCCAGTATGGTAGTCAAACTCATTATGCAGCCACATCTGACTTTGATTATAACTTTGCCCAGAAAGACGACCGTCAACAGGCAAATCAAGCTTCAACCAACCCCTACATGATGCGACAACATACACCATCCGGAAATGGTATGGTTCTTTCTGCAGAGGATGCCATTCAGGATGCGATTGATGATTTTGAAGGTACCATTGGTGATGACGAATCACCTGCCCTGGCAGCGTTTGGTGCGCGCCCGTATGCGTATTTTGGCAATGGCGACAGTTTGAAGGAAGTATTGCAGAATTTTGCAGGTAGTTATTATATGCCATCCATCATAGCGGATACGGTGGTTGGAGAGGTTAATGGCAAGATTGGTCCTATGACCCCTGTTGATTTCCTGGATCACCTGGCCAATATCTATGGTTTTATCTGGTATTTTGATGGGCATACCCTGTTTGTTTATGATGGCAGCTCCTCCAGCCAGCAGATTATCAGCTTAAACTATTTACCAATAAAGCAGCTGAAGAAAACCCTGAAAAAGATTGGTATCTGGGACGGTCGCTTTTTCTGGAAGGAACAGCCGAAAGAGGGGCTTGTCTTTATTTCCGGGCCTCCCCGTTATATCGAGCTGGTGTCTCAGACAGCGCTGCTGCTTGATGCGAAAGAGGGGGAGCGTCAGAAGAGTAAGCTGACGGTTCGCACTTTTCCGCTCAAATATGCCTGGGCAACTGATAAGTCATTCAGCTTCAGAGGTCAGCAACTGACAGTCCCCGGCGTCGCCACGATTCTGACCAGAATTATTAAAGGTGGCGGTGTCGCCCAGGTGACCAAACAGGGATTGCCTAACCCATCGGTGACTCCGGCAGAGAGTGTCAGCAGATCCGGTGAACCCGGCATGAAAGATGGCTCTGAATCATCCGCAGGAGACCCGCTGAATGCCGGTGCAGAAGCCGATGAAGTCTATATCAATGCTGATCCGCGACTGAATGCGATCATTGTGCATGATCTTGAATCCAAGATGCCAATGTATGAAGAACTGGTGGCTTCTCTTGATAAACCGACATCGCAGATAGAGATCAGTGTTTCAATTATTGATATCAATACACAGGATCTGAAAGCTCTGGGAGTTGACTGGACTAATTCCGGTAGCTCAAGTGACACCGAGTTTACTTTTAAACCCTTTCCAAATGGTGCCCCGACGCCAAACTATACAACCATTGTCTCCAGCGCTCTTGGATCTTTTAATGCAAATTTACAGCTACTGGCTGATGAAGGGAGAGTCAAAATTGTTTCCAGGCCGTCTATCCTGACACTCGATAACATAGAAGCCATTCTCGATAACAGCAGTACTTTCTATGTTTCAGTGGCCAGCAATGAAGACTCTGAACTATTCCCGGTAACATCAGGTACAGTTGTTCAGGTTACCCCAAGAATTGTTCGTGAAGAGCAGGGCCGACGTATTCATATGAGCGTTAATATTCAGGATGGTACAGGAAGTCAGGGTACAGAAGACGTCGGCAATAAACTACCGGCAGTGACTAACAGCTCAATTAATACTCAGGCTATCATCAGTGAACAGGAGAGCCTGTTAATCGGTGGCTTCTATAAAGAGCAGGATGAAGCAAAGCTTACCAAAGTTCCGTTGCTGGGCGATATTCCGGTTCTTGGCCATTTGTTCCGTGCAGAGTCAAAGTCAAAGATTAAACAGGTACGTTTATTCCTGATAACACCACGCATCATAGGTTCAACACAAACCTGATATCGGTTAAAGGAGATCATTTTCGTAATGGCTGAGCAGTTAGCAGACAATGATCTTCTAGACCGTATTTTATACGTCTAAAAGAACTTGCCATGTATTCTGTCAAAACGCTTTATCAGTGTCGCCGGATTGTTGCCATCGGTGGTGGGCATGGCCTTGGTCGGGTCATGGCAAGCCTGGGATTTCTCGGTGGGCACCTGTCAGGCGTTGTTGCAACTACGGATGATGGCGGGTCAACGGGACGACTCAGGGATGGCAGTGGCTGTATTGCCTGGGGAGATCTCAGGAATTGCCTTAACCAGCTGTGTTCGGATACCCCAAACCTTGCTCGGATTCTCTTTGAGTACCGCTTTAAAAATAGCGGTGATATCAGTGGGCACAACCTCGGTAACCTGATTTTACTGGCAATGGATCAGATGTGTGTTCGCCCACTGGATGCCATAAACCTGATTCGCCAGATGTTACAGGTCGGTGCAGAGTTGATACCCATGTCAGAAGAGCCTGCCCGCCTTGGTGCTATTGTGGGTGGTCAGGAAGTGGTCGGTGAAACGACCATTGATGCTTTGGAGAAGTGCCCGGAGAAGTTGATGATTCTGCCTGCGATTCAGCCGACGGATGAAGCAGTCGCCAGAATAAAAGAGTCCGATATGATTATTTTAGGACCGGGTAGTTTCATGACCAGCATCTTACCGGCGATCTTGATGCCAGAGGTTGCCGAAAGTATTGGTAACAGCAAGGCCCTGAAAGTCTTTGTGGGTAACATTAATCAGGAAGTGTCGGCTGTCGGAAAAATGTCCATCAGCGATAAACTGTCATGGATGAGTGACATGACGGGCGTATATCCAGACGTGCTGCTGTGGCCTGCGGAGAATGAACCACCGGAAAACCTCCGATGCGATATACACACCATGCCATTGGCTGATACCCACCAGCCGGGCGTGCATAGCCGGGAGGCCTTAAGGCAAGGCCTGGATGAGATTGCCGGTGTTTTGTTTCAGCAGAGCTGAT